>JAOUFO010000116.1 GCA_029858165.1 Deltaproteobacteria bacterium
CCCCTTATCTGTTGGGGGGCAACCGGCTGGTGCAGCACCTGATCACCCCCCATGCCCTCGCTTTTCTGGACCGGGCCATCCGGGGGGAGGATGCAAACATCATCCTCCAGGAGGTGCATATCCCCGCGGCCTCCCCCTTTATCGGAAATTCCCTCAACGGCCTGGGGATTGGGCGCACCCTGGGGGTGATCATCATCGGCATCCGGCGCCATGATGAAATGGTGTTCAACCCCTCGGCGGACACCCTGTTTGAACCCAACGATATTTTAATCGGCATCGGAGGAACAGAACAGTTCGGCAAACTGCGCGCCATGATTTAAAACGAAAGCGGCGGCTGTTTTTGGGGCGTTGCCCCAAACCCCGGAAGGGAACGAGGTTCCCTTCACCCTGCTTACGCCTTCTTCAACAACCTGTAAATGGGGGGCGCGGGGGGGGCAAGCTCCCCCGCAGGCTGTATGTTTTTGGGCTGTGTTTCTTTTTTAGTAATCATAACTGATCCCCAGGCCGGATCCCCCCAGGGGGCCCACTGTCTGATAGAATAAAAACAGCCCGAAAGATTGAAATCCCTGCCACCCGGCCAGGGCCTGGACCCACAAGGGACCGTTGAAGTAATCCGCCGTCAGGGCCGCCCCCCAGTCCCCGGCCCGGAAATGGATGGCGCCCCCCGCCACCCAGGATTTTTCCAAATCCCCCTTCGGCAGTTGATACATCCCGCCGCCTCCTTCCAACCAGATGGAAAGGTACTCCCAGCGGGTAAGCTGATGGCGCACCACCAGGCGGCCCAGGGCGGCGGTTTGCCCATCCGAAAGGACCATGGCCCCCCCCAGCGCCAGATTGTCCTGGAACCACAAATCCATAAAACCCGTTCCGGTATACCCACCCGCCAACACATCATAATCCAAAAAAGTAAGGGGCTTGCCAAAATAATAGGGCAGTTGTTCCCCCCGGGGTCTGCCCCCCACACTGGGGGGGATCACCTTCAGGGTCAGCACCCCATCCGCCAGACTTAACCACAATTCAGATTGAAAATCGGTTTGCAGAACCAGGGTCCGCACCCCGGCCCCATCCAGGGTCATTTCGGTGCGGATGTCCTCCGTCACCCGGTGATGGGTGCGTTCCGCCAGGCGCCCCCCCGTGATGGATTGTGAATTCCATTTGTAGCGCATGTCATACCGGCCATCGCTGGAAAACAAAATCACCGTCAACCCCCACCCCCCTTCCGGGATTCCCGCTCTTTCCCCCGCCACAGTCCGGGGCTTCAGCCGGTGAAACCGCAGGGCTGCCGCCACCTGGGGGTCATCCGATACCACCCGGAATTCCCGCACACCCCGCAAAACCCATACCTCATCTTCCACCTGCTGGTTCCCCCCGGCGGCCAGGGGCCGGGGAGGCGCCCCCTGAGGGGGAAGAACCGGCGGCGGGGGGGGGAGATCATCCAGCATGCTTTTTACCTGGGCCATGGGCCGCACCCGCCACACCAGCAATTGGTCATCCGCCTCCCCAGGGAGGGGCAGTGTGGATGCGGCCTCATTCACCGAAGGGCCATCCCCCGGGAGCGCAGATTCCGGCAAGACAGGCTCCCGGCCCGTCGCCGGAAACACCCCCCCCAATGCCGGAAACAACGCAGCAAACACCAGGGCCGCCCGGAAAACACCCATTGGATTCAACCGATTTTTTCTCATAGGGTTCGGATTCATGTTGTACCGGGATGAACGGCCTTCTTAGACTTTGCATCCAGCGGCTTCAGCACCGGCAACCACCCTTTCGGCTCACCCCGCCCGCCTGACGGCGGTCTGCCCCTCTCCCCCAGGCGAGGGGCGGGGTTTGCCTGTCTGAATGGGCAGAGGCAATCTGCCTTGCTGCATGATGGGCCATCCGGTTTGTTTAAGCCATTGAAATGGTGATGCAATCACCCCTCTCCCTCAGGAGATGGATCTGGGGGGTGAGACCCAAACGCCGCGGGCTGGCTGGTTGCACTTCTTTTTGGGTTCCTTGTCCGGCAACCAGCACCGCCCTGCCTTGTGTCGCCTGGCGGCTCCAAACGCCGCGGGCTGGCTGGTTGCACTTCTTTTTGGGCCCTGTATAAGCCTTCTTCAAAACCCCCAATGGGGGGTGCGGGGAGGCACTCTCCCCCGCTGGGTTGCAGGCCCTCACCGCCGCCGACCGCTTTAAAACGCCGGTTGCGAGGTTAGGGCTTGACCTTTACCCCCAATGATGGATAGTTTCAATGAATCCCCGCCATTTGGCAAAACCAGATGATTCCCTTTTAACACACAAACAGGTGATCCATGAAAATCAACCGTGGGATGTCTCTTTTGATGATTGTATTTCTTTCCGCAGCGGTTTCATCCTGCGGGGGCAAAAAAATAGAGCGGATAGACGCCTCGGAAACCAAAGACCTCAGCGGCCGATGGAACGATACCGATTCCCGGCTGGTGGCCGAGGAAATGATCAAGACCTCCCTGTCCAAGCCCTGGCTGGAAAGATTCAAATCGGACAAAGGGCGCGCTCCGGTCATCATCACCTACGGAGTGAAAAACCGGTCCAGTGAGCATATCAACACCCAGACCTTTATGAAGGACCTGGAAGGGGCCTTTGTGGATTCCGGTGAGGTGGATGTGGTGGCCGATAAGGACCAGCAAAAGCAAATCCGCGGAGAGCAGGCCGATCAAAACGCCGGATTCACCGCTGATCCGGTCCAGATTGGCAAAGAATTGGGAGCCGATTTTGTGCTGACCGGGGTGCTGAACACCATCACCGACCAGGAAGGCAAAGAAGCTGTCATTTTCTACCAGACCAACCTGGAATTGATCGGGGTGGAAACCTCCAAGAAAGTATGGATCGGATCCAAAAAAATTAAAAAATACATTTCCCGCGCAAAAATGAATTTTTAAGCGGCAGATGTCTTGGGGGGAGGGGAACCCCCTCCCCTGATCCCCCGATTTTTCCACACTTGGGTGAAAGGGCCGGGGGGTCTCCCCCCTTTTCGGGGCAGTCAGATTCAAGCCCCGATTCCCCCGATTTCATCCCCAGGTGAATTTCTTTTGTCTTCGCATGTATTTCGCCGGGGCCATCCTCAATTTATGCGGCCCATTCGGCGGTATCCGCCACACCTGCCCCAAGAGGCCGTCATGATGCGTTCATCCACACCCTTTTTTTCCTTCATCCCCGGTGCTTTTCCTTTCCGCGGTTCCCTTGGTTTCCGAAAGGGGTTAGCGGGCTGGCTGTTGGCGGGGCTGATTTTGACGGCGGTGGCGCTGGGGGGCTGTTCTCCTCACCGGAAGATCTACGCAAAGCTGGAAACCATGGCCGCCAAGGGAGAGTATGAGGAAGGGCTGAAGCTGATTGAGGAAACCAAAAAAACCTACGGGGGAAACAACGAGGTGATCTACCATCTGGATCGGGGCATGTATGCCCATCTGGCCGGGAAATACGCCGAAAGCAACCAGGCCTTTGAACAGGCCGAACGGCTGATGGACGAATTGTATACCGAATCCATCACCAAACATATCGGGGCTTTCGCCACCAACGATTCCAACCTGCCCTACCCCGGAGAAGACTTTGAACAGGTGACCGTCAACATCTACCGGGCCATCAATTACGCCAGCCTGGGCCAAATGGATGAGGCCCTGGTGGAAGCCCGCAAGGTGGACAACAAATTGAATGTGATCAACCAGCAGTATTCCGCCAAAGATAAAAACGCCTATTCCGAAGACGCCTTTGCCCGGATGCTGATGGCCACTTTCTATCAGGCGGGAGGCTCCCAGGATGACCTCAACGATGCTTTTATCTCCAACCGCAAAGCGGTGGCCATATACCAAAAACAGTATGCCCCCCTGTATCATGTGGGGCCGCCGGGGTTTTTAAAAAACAATTATCTGGCCACTGCGGGGTTTATGGGCGGAGAGGAATTGCAACAGGCCAAACAACTGTTTCCCGGCAACAACAGCTACAACCTGTCTGATTTGAGAAACCACGGTCTGGTGGTGTTTGTCCATTCCGCCGGCAAAGGTCCGGTCAAAGAGGAGGAATCCTTCCGGGCACAGATGCCGGACGGCAACTTTTTTGCCGTGGCGTTTCCCCGCTATGTCCGCCGCTCCTCACTGATCACCGGGGCCAGGGTGGTGGTGGACGGAAACCCGGCAATCGCCCTGGACCCGGCCGCACCCATCGGTGATATCGCCATCCAAAATCTGAAAAACCGCATCGGGCGCATCCGGGTCAAGGCCATCGCCAGGGCCACGGCCAAATACATCGCCAACCGGGCGATTCAGAGCGCGGCCCGCAGTGATGAAGAAAAAGCCCTGGCGTTTATCGTGGGCAACGTGGCCACTCTGGCCACCGAAAGCGCCGACCTAAGGGCCTGGGAAACCCTGCCGGACCAGATTCTGATCGGCGGGGTCTTGCTCCCCCCGGGGAAAAAACATATCGTGGTGGAGTTTACCTCTGGCAAGCAGGATGTGGTCACCACCCGGGACCTGGGTGATATTGAAATCACCCCCGGAAAAACCCGGTTTATTTCACTCCACACCATCCAATAGTTCCGTCCGACGTTTCTTGCTCGGCGGTCCTTCACCACCCTTCGCTTATGGCCATGGCCCTGGACCGCCAACCTTTTCTGATCACCGTCACCGGCCAGGACCGGCCCGGCATCACCGCCCGACTGACCTCCATCATCGCCGAATCCCCCATGACCATTCTGGACATGGAGCAGGTCGTCATCCGAAATCTGCTGAGTCTTTCCATTGTGTTGGAGCCGGATGGCCCCGGCCCCCTGCGGGAGGATGAGGGGCTGCCGCAACAACTGTTGACCGCCGCACGGGAAATGGGCATGGAGGCCCATTTTACCCGGCTTCCTCCCGGAAAAACCGTCCTGCCCTCTCCCGGATTCCGCTATATCCTCACCCTCATCGCCGAAACCAACATTCCGGCCCGGGTGATCTCCCTGGTGACTCAGAAGCTGGCCGACCATGGCTTCAACATAGACAAAATCCAGCGGCTGGACCAGGGGCGGGTGCGCTGCCTGGAAATGGTCATCTCCTCCCCCAACCCCCAGGAAGTGAAAACCACCAAAAAAGACCTGCTTCCCATCAGCCGGGAATACGGCCTGGATATCGCTTTGCAACCCGACACCCTGTTCCGGCGGGTGAAGCGGCTGGTGGTGTTTGACCTGGACAGCACCCTGATTCAGGGAGAGGTGATAGATGAACTGGCGCGGGTGGCCCATGCTGAAGACGAGGTGCGCCACATCACCGAGGAGGCCATGAACGGCCGGGTGGATTTTAAGGAATCTCTCATCCGCCGGGTGTCTTTGTTAAAGGGCATCACCGCTGACCAGATGGAAGCCGTGTACCACAGCCTGCACCTGACACCCGGCGCGGAAGAACTGATCCGGGTGTTGCGGCGGCTGGGGTACAAAACCGCTGTCATCAGCGGGGGGTTCACCTATTTTTCCGAGCGCATCCGTCAGCGGCTTCAACTGGATTACGCCTACGCCAACACTTTGGAACTGGAAAACGGCTGTCTGACCGGAAGGGTGACTGGAGACATCATTGACGGGGAGCGCAAAGCCTCCCTGCTGGAGGAAATCGCCCGGCGGGAAAACATTCACCTGGACCAGGTGATCGCCATCGGAGACGGGGCCAATGACCTGCCTATGCTGGGCAAAGCCGGTCTGGGCATTGCCTTCAACGCCAAACCCATGGTGCGGGAAGCGGCGGAGCATTCCATTTCCCAATCCCACCTGGGGGCCATATTGTTTCTGCTGGGCATCACCGAAGGGGATATCACCGCCCTAAACCAAAAGCCTGAAACCAATAGCCGCACACCCTGAACCAGGACGGGCCTCACCCCCGGCGCATTCAGCGCCACCCCCTCTCCTGGGGGCGAGGGGGAAGGGGGTGCATAGGGG
>JAOUFO010000117.1 GCA_029858165.1 Deltaproteobacteria bacterium
GCACAGCCCCCGATCAGAGGAAAACACGATCACCAGATTTTTTTCCGCAGTGTTTTCGGCGAAAAACGGATGATCGTTGCCGGCGGTGTTTTCCGAAACGGTCATCACGATCCGGCGCATGATCTCGGCATAAGGCTGGGCCTCCTTCACCGCCATCTGTGCCCGGTTCAGCTTGGCCGCCGAAACCATTTTCATGGCCCGGGTGATCTGCTGGGTGCTTTTGACGCTGGTGATGCGCCGTTTGATATCTCTTAAGGTTGCCATGATTTAAAACCTAAGCTGAAAAAGAAGCTTTAAAATGGTTGAGGGCCTCCAACAGTTCCTTTTCCAGGTCTTTGTCTATGGCCTTGGTTTCTTCCAGCTTTTTTCGGGTGGCAGAACGTTGGGCCCGTACAAAAGTAAGCCACTCCTCCTCAAATTTGGACACCGAGGCCACCGGGAAATCATCCAGCGCACCGTGGGTGGCGGCAAAAATGGAAAGAATCTGATCTTCCACCGACATGGGTTGGTATTGGGCCTGTTTCAGCAGTTCCACCAGCCGCTCCCCCCGGGCCAACTGAGCCTGGGTGGCTTTGTCCAAATCAGAGCCGAATTGGGCGAAGGCTGCTTTTTCCCGGTATTGGGCCAGTTCCAGCCGCAAGGGCCCTGCCACTTTTTTCATCCCTTTCACCTGGGCCGCGCCCCCCACCCGGGATACAGATATCCCCACGTTCACCGCCGGACGGATGCCGGAGTTGAACAATTCGGTGGAAAGAAATATCTGACCATCGGTGATGGAAATCACGTTGGTGGGAATGTAGGCCGAAACGTCCCCTGCCTGGGTTTCAATAATCGGCAGAGCGGTCATGGATCCGCCGCCGCAGGCATCACTTAGTTTGGAGGCGCGCTCCAACAGGCGGCTGTGGAGATAAAACACATCGCCCGGATAGGCTTCCCGGCCGGGAGGGCGGCGCAACAGCAGCGAAAGCTGCCGGTAAGCCACCGCCTGCTTGGACAGGTCGTCATACACCACCAGGGTGTGCTTGCCTTTCCACATAAAATACTCGGCGATGGAGGCGCCGGCCAGAGGGGCGATAAACTGCAATGGAGCGGCATCCGCGGCAGAGGCGTTGACCACGATGGTGTATTCCATGGCGCCTTCTTCCTGCAACCGCTGAACAACCTGGGCCACGGAAGAGTTCTTCTGACCGATAGCCACATAAATGCAGATAACGTCCGTATCCTTTTGGTTGATGATGGTATCCAGAGCGATGGCGGTTTTGCCGGTCTGCCGGTCGCCGATGATCAACTCCCGCTGACCCCGCCCGATGGGAATCATCCCGTCAATGGCCTTCAGGCCGGTTTGCATCGGTTCGTGGACCGATTTGCGCTGAACGATACCGGGGGCGATCACATCCAGGATCCGGTTGCCGTCGTTCTTGATGGGGCCTTTGCCATCCAAGGGGATCCCCAGGGGATCAATCACCCGGCCCAGCAGGCCGTAACCCACCGGCACTTCGGCGATGCGGTCCGTCCGACGGACCTCATCCCCTTCCTTGATATGCCGGTCGTCCCCCATCAGCACCGCGCCTACGTTGTCCTGTTCCAGGTTCAGGGCAATCCCGATCACATTTCCCGGAAACTCCAGCAATTCGCCGGCTTTTACGTTGTCCAGGCCGTACACCCTGGCAATCCCGTCGC
The DNA here is from genome assembly GCA_029858165.1 of Deltaproteobacteria bacterium. Lineage (GTDB taxonomy): Bacteria > SAR324 > SAR324 > SAR324 > JACQKK01 > JAOUFO01. Next base: position 1,681 of record JAOUFO010000117.1, read on the forward strand.
CGATGGTTAAAACTGTACCGACTTCGCGGGTTTCAACCTTTCGGCCAAAACCGGCGATCTGTTTTTCTATGATAGAACTGATTTCCTCGGCGCGAATTTTCATTTCTCCTCAACCTTTCCTTTGATAATCGATGCCTTAATTTGTAGCAGATGATTTTGTAAACTGCTGACCCGGACGGTGCTGCCGATGCGGGTGATGGCACCCCCCAGTATCTGGGGATCCACCCGGATGTTCAATGTCAGTTTTTTGCCGGAAAGCCGCTCGTATTCCTTGCGGATTTCCTCTTCCTGCTTGGGCGGTATGGGGCTGGCCACGGTCACTTCCGCCTTGGCCCGGCCCAACTTGTCATCCGCCAGCATATGGTACTGATGGCGGATTTCATCCAATAAAACCAAACGACCCTTGGATGCCAAAAACTTCATGGCTGTGGATACCAGATCCGGAATCTTGGCGCTGGTTACAAATTCGCCGATGAGGGTTTCCTTTTGGCTCCGGGAAACTTTGGGGTCTCCGATAAATTTTCTGGTGGTTTCAGATTTGGAAAACACCTCGGCAATGACATCCAGCCCCTGGCCGAATTCCTCAATGCTTTTTTCCCCGTTTTTTTCCTTGGCGGCAAGATTCATCATGGCCAGGGCATACCGGTTTGAGATGACGCCGTTGCTCATGAGACGGTCCCCAGGTGGTTAATGTGTTCAGCCACTAGTTTTTCCTGTTTTTTTGGGTCCATTTTTTCTTTGACCAGTTTTTCGGCCTGCCTGATGATTTCCTCGGCCAGTTCATGGCGCAGGATTTCCAGAGCCTTGTTGGTTTCCAGCCCCATTTGGGATTGAATCTGGGCTTTCAGCTTGGATGCCATTTCCTGGGCTTCCGCAGACAGCCGGTTGGCCTCTTTTTCGCTTTCAGCCCGGACTTCGGCCATCATGTTTGCCAATTCTGTATCCAGGTTGGCAATGCTTTTCTTTTCCCGTTCAAGGGAAATGGCGGATTCTTTTTCCAGGTCCCGGGTATCATCCAGGGCTTCCTTTACCCGCCTGGAAAGATTGGTTAAAAAGGATTGGATGGGCTTGCGCAGAAAGTATATCAAAACCGCAAGCAAAATCCCGAAGTTGATGGACTGATAGGCCAGGGTGACCCAGGGGTCCTGATGCTCTGCCCCCTCGGCGGCCAGCACCGTTTGAGCGGAACCCAGCAAAAATCCTGCCCCCAAAAGCCTCCCGCCGGAAAACAACCACCTAGGGACAGCCTGAGCCGTTTCTTTTAACATATTTGGTTCTTTGATCATTTTAAAACTCGCTCCGAAAGCATATCGGCCAGATTTTTGGACTGGCCCAACAACTCCTGCCGAACCGCGGAAACCTGCCTGTCCAAATCATCCAGCCCTTTTTTCATCTCCGCCTCGCTCTCCTTTTTGGCCTTGGAAAGCGTATCATCCACCACGGCGTGAGACTTCCTGCGGGCATCCATTCTTGCCACGGCGATTTCAGCCTTCACCCGGTTCAGTTTTTCCTGGTAGGTTTCGCGCAGCTTTACGATTTCGGCAGTGTTCCGCTCCGTATTGAGCCGAACATCCTTCATGTATTGGTTCCGGTGGTGAATGGTGCGCATCACCGGTTTGATCAGCAGCCAGTTCATCAGCACCAACACGATCACCACCAGGATGAAGATAAACACCGGGGTGTTCAGCTCCAGGTGAAGGGCACCGAAGTTAAAAATTTTAATCGGGTTGATGGGTTCCAGATGTTCCATAAATCGCCGTTTTGGGTTCCTGATGGCGGCAGGGTAAATGCCTGGTTTCGCCGGACAAAGAGGACGTAAGTTGGTTGGGCTGCCCCTGTGGCGGGCAAAACACCCTTTTTTTGGGAAAATTGCCCCCGGGTTACCCTTGTCCGACAATTAGAAATCCCTTCCGTTTAACATTTTAAAAAGAAGGGTGTCAATCAAAGAAATCCGGGAGAATCATCCAAAACAGGATTCAACCCCGCGTGATCATTTTTTTCAGGAATTTTTCTACCTGAATCTATTGGAATCTTAGGGGGATTGCGCCGTAAAATCGGCTGGTGTTTTTTTTCTAAATCCCAAACCTGGAAAATTGACAAACCGAACCTGTTTTTTGTAAGATGGTGAGGTAGAAATCATCAGGGCCGGACCCCCCCTGGGGCCATCCCGGAAATATCCCATATAAAACCCCTGCAAACCCAAAGGTGGTCTATGCCCATTTACGAATACTTTTGTGACAGTTGCAACCACGAGTTTGAACTGCTTCAAAAAATCAGCGAAGCCGGAAACGCCGCCTGCCCCACCTGTTCGGGGCAGGTTGAACGCAAGTTGTCTCAAGCCTCATTCCACCTCAAGGGAAGCGGATGGTTCACCGACGGATACAATGGCAAATCCGGCGGAAACTCCCCCACACCCGCATCCACCCCAACCGGTTCCTCTGAAGGGTCCAGCAAAAAAGCTGCCGGTCATGGCTGCGGTACCGGTGCCTGTTGCGCCAATTGACTACCGATGGGGGTGACGGCACGCAAAAGACCCGCCTGAACAGCGGGTCTTTTTTTTAACATCCAGGGCACCCGGGATTCCCGGCCCGTGGAAGGTTTGCCTTACCCCCCCTGAACGAGCAACACCACGGCCTGCGACGCGATCCCTTCTTCCCGCCCCACAAACCCCAGACCCTCGGTGGTGGTGGCCTTGATGGAGCAGCATTCCACCGCAACTGAAAGCCGGTGGGCCAGATTTTCCCGCATCCGGGGGATAAAGGGGGCCAGCTTGGGGTTCTGGGCCATCACCGTCACATCCACATTGGCCACTTTCCAACCTTTTCCAAGAACCAACCCCGCCGCCTCCGCCAGCAGACGCCCGCTGTCGGCACCCTTAAAGCGGGGGTCCGTATCCGGAAAATGGCCACCGATATCCCCCAGGGCCAGTGCCCCCAGCAAGCTGTCCGTCACGGCATGAAACAACACATCGGCATCGGAATGGCCCAGCAACCCACGAGGGTGGGGAATGGTCACCCCGCCCAAAATCAACGGACGGCCCCCCACAAGCCGGTGAACATCATACCCGGAACCAATTCTGAACAAAGGGGTCAACGAGGGGGCCATGGTCAAACCATTTTTGGTAAGTGAAGGCAAACCGGCATAACCCAGGGGAAAAACCAACCTGGGAGAAGTGAGGGAGATGCGGGAAATGTTGGAAAATAAAGGGTTCTGGACCTTGAGGCCTATGGAACATCCCCGGGGAGGGTCCAACCCCGGAAACACCCCCCACCCGGCAAAAGAGCAACTCCCCCGGTGAAAATGTTTTCCGGTTGCAGTTTATACGATATACTTCCCACTCGCCACCCTTTCAATGGCCGGGAATCCTCCAACTGTCCCGGCCGGGGCGGTGAAATACGGGAGAGCTGTTCCCCCATTTAGAATCACCCATCAGGATGCCAGATGACAAAAATCAAAACCAAGCTTCCCAAACGGGTCCTGCAGGAGCTGGACCTGTTGTTCGCCAAACTGAGTGACAAAACCCATGAAGTCCGCGAATCCGCTCTCAGCCGCCTGATGGCTTATGAATCCCAGGGCACGATTCCCCTGGAGGCCCTGTTGGCCATGCTGGATGAAAAAAACCCGGTTTGCGTGATGTACGCCATTTCTGCCCTGGGGCGCAATCAATCCCCCAAGGCGGTCAAACAGTTGTTGGCCCTGGCCAAACGATATTCCAAAACCATGGATGTGTTGATGATGGAAAACGTGGTGGACGCCCTGGGCACTGCGAAGTCCAAAGAAGGCCTGCCGATCCTGCTGGAAATTATCGGGGTTTCCGGGTTTTGGAAAAAGGTTTCCGGCAGGCTTGTGGTGAAAAAAACCACCGATGAAGCCCAACGGTTCAGGGATTACCTGCTGTTGCCGGTGTTGCGGGCATTGGAAAAAATCGGTGATCCCCGGACCGGAGAGGCCCTGGGCCCCCTGTTGGACCACGATGATTCCCTGGTGCGCTGGCATACCCTCAAAATCCTGATGGCGGCAGGAGTGAAGGACTACAACGCCCGCATCAAGGAAATGGCCGAAAAAGACCCCGTCCAGGTGGTGCGGGAGGCCGCAACCATCGCCATGGCCAAACTGTCCCCGTTGCCGGAACACCTGAACAATTAACCCGCGTCCGAACCCCCCCCCTCCCTGGATAAGGGTACGGGGGGATCCCCCACACCCAAAACATGTTTATCCATGCT
>JAOUFO010000118.1 GCA_029858165.1 Deltaproteobacteria bacterium
CGGGAACTGTGCGCCGATGCTTTGGAAGGCGAGGGAAAAGCCGAACCCCGGCTGATGGTGCTGGCCCCCCTGTACCGGCCCGGAAGCCGCCATCCGGCCATGCTGGATACCCCCGGCCATCTGAGCGGCGTGGCCGAAAGCCTGTTGGCCGAAGGGTTTACCCGGTTGCGGATCCAGGGAGAAGTGGTGGAGTTGTCCGAGGGGGTCCCCCCCACGGGCACAAAACCGGTAAAGAAGGTCCGCTCCAAAAAGGAAGAACCGGAAATTGACCTGGTCCTGGACCGGCTGAAACTGACCCCCGGGGCCAGAAAACGGGTGGCGGAAGCCCTGGAGACGGCCTTTGAAAAAGGGCACGGTCTGGCCCGGCTCCACTGGCCGGACGGCGAACAGCCGGACCGGCTGGTCAGCGAACGTCCCGGCTGCGTGGCCTGTGATTTCTACCAGGATGAGCCGCTCTCCCCCCGGATGTTTTCGTTCAATTCCCATGTGGGGGCCTGTCCGGCCTGTTCCGGCCTGGGCAAGGCGGCCCAGGTGGACCCGGCCCTGCTGGTGCCTTTTGGGGACAAACCCCTGCTGGACGGCGCCCTGGAGCCGGGGGCTGTGGGCCGCCATTTGTCCCGCAAAAACAGCCGCAGCTGGCGGGCGGTGACGGCATTCGCCAAGCGGGAGGGGATAGACCTCCGCCTGCCGTTTCACCGATTGTCCCCGGACCACCGGCGGATGCTGTTGTTTGGAGACGGTCAACCTTTGCGGTACGCCAAACGGGTGTTTGGCCGCACCCGTCAGGTTTCCGCCGAGGTGTTTGCCGGGCTGGGGGGGTTGGTGGATGAGTTGTACCGGGGAGAGGATTCCGCCCGGTGGGCGGAGGCCGTCGGGCCGCTACTGGCCGATACCCCCTGCCGGGAATGCGGGGGGGAGCGGTTGAAACCGGAATACCGGGCGGTCACCCTGGATGGAATGTCCATCCACGGATTTGGCGAATTGACGGTGGGGCAGGCCCTGGAAAGGATTAACGGGATGGTGCTGGGTGAAACCGATTCCGTGGTGGCCCAACAGCCGTTGCGCGAAATCAAGGCCCGGCTGGGATTTTTGCAGGATGTGGGGCTGGCGTATCTGACTCTCAACCGGGAGGCGGCCACTCTTTCCGGGGGGGAATCCCAGCGCATCCGGCTGGCCGGCCAGATAGGGGCCTATCTGGTGGGGGTGTTGTATGTGCTGGACGAGCCCACAATCGGGCTGCACCCAAAAGATACCGCCCGGCTGCTGGGGACCTTGCGCACTTTGCGGGACCTGGGCAACACGGTGGTGGTGGTGGAGCACGACCCGGAAACCATCCTGGCCGCCGACCATGTGGTGGATATGGGGCCGGGGGCGGGCCACCTCGGGGGGGAGATTGTGGCCCAGGGCACCCCCCGTCAATTGATGGACCATCCCGCATCCCTCACCGGGGCGTATCTTTCCGGCAGAAAATCCATTCCCATTCCCCCTGCCCCCAGGCCGGGGCGGGGCGGTCCGGGCCTGATGGTGGAGGGAGCCACGGCCCATAACCTGAAAAACCTGACGGTGGAATTCCCTTTGGGAAAATTTGTGGCGGTCACCGGGGTTTCCGGCTGTGGAAAATCCTCTCTGGTGGTGGAAACCCTGCAAAAAGGGCTGCAACAACGGCTTGGAGGGGCGCGGGTGGTGCCCGGCCCCCACCAGGGGCTGCGGGGAGCCGAAGGGGTGGGCCAGGTGGTGGTGATAGACCAATCCCCCATCGGCCGCTCCCCCAAATCCAACCCGGCCACCTATGTGGGTGCCATGGATCCCCTGCGTCGGTTGATGGCCCAACTGCCAGAATCCATGACCCGGGGTTACAAACCGGGCCGGTTTTCCTTTAATGTAAAGGGGGGCCGTTGCGAAGCCTGCGAAGGACGGGGGCAAAACCACATAGAAATGCATTTTCTGGCCGATGTGTGGGTGGATTGCGAGGCGTGCGGCGGCGCCCGGTTTAACCGGCAAACCCTGGAAGTGCGGTTTAAAGGCAAAAACATCGCGGATATTCTGGGGCTGGAGGTGGAGCAGGCGGCGGAATTGTTTGTCAACCAGCCGGTGGTGCGCAAAAAACTGGCCACCCTTCATCAGGTGGGACTGGGCTATCTGAAGCTGGGACAGCCTTCCAACACGTTGTCCGGCGGTGAGGCCCAACGGGTCAAACTGGCAGCCGAACTAAGCCGTCCCTCCAACGGGGATACGGTGTATATTCTGGATGAACCCACCACCGGGCTTCATCTGGATGACACGGCCCGGCTGCTGGAATTGCTTCACCGGCTGGCGGACCAGGGCAACACCATCATTGTGATAGAACACAATCTGGATGTGATCAAAACCGCCGACTGGGTGATTGACCTGGGGCCGGAAGGAGGGGATGGGGGAGGTCGGCTGGTGGCTCAGGGCACCCCGGCCCAGGTGGCCCTGCACCCCCAAAGCCATACGGGGGCGGCCCTGGCCCCGCTGTTTCAATAACCACCTGAATCCAAAACCCAAGGGGGGATGTCTCCATCCCTTTTTTAAACACAAGTGGAACCCAAAAACCCTGTGAAAACAAAACTGGTATTGTTTGATATTGACGGAACCCTGCTTACCACCCACGGGCAATCCCCCCGGGCCTTAAAAGAGGCCATGGAGCGGGTTTACGGCTGTCTTCCGGCAGACAACGGCTATTTGATGGACGGCAAAACCGAATTGAGGATTGTGCATGAACTGATGGACGGGGAGGGTTTTACCCGGGATCAGGTGGAAGCCGGTCTGGAGGATTTCTGGCAGGCCTATTTTGATATTCTGGAGGCCACCCTGGACCCTGCCGGGGTGACGGTGTATCCCGGAGTGCGGGACCTGGTTCGGCGGCTGGAGGCTCATCCCCAGGTGGTGATGGGGTTGCTGACCGGCAACTGTGAAGAATCCTCCTTCCTCAAACTGCGGGCGGCAGGGCTGGCCCATTCCTTTGCTTTTGGAGCCTACGGCCAATTTGAGGAAAACCGGGAGGCCCTGCCCAAAACCGCCCTGGAACTGGCCCGCTGGAATTGCGGGGTCCGTTTCAAGGGAAAATCGGTGGTGTTGCTGGGGGATACCCCCAGTGATATCCAGTGCGGCAGCCCTTACGGGTTTCACACCATCGCGGTGGCCACCGGGGTGTATGGGGCGGCCCAATTGGAACCCCATCAGCCGGACAGTCTGTTCCAGGATTTTTCCGACCTCCCCGCGGTGTTGCAGGCCATCGGCGTCAAATAACCGCATATGGACCTGTTTTTACAGGGGGGGTTGTGGCAAATTAAGGGGTGACCGCCAAACATCAATCACCTTTTGGGGAATTTGTGGTGGAACGGATTCTGATTGTGGATGATGAAAGAATGATCCAGGAAATGCTGAAGCAGATGCTGGAAATGCGGGGGTACCTTTGTCAAACGGTTTCCAGCGGGGAGGAGGCCCTGGAGGAGTTGGCCCAAAATCCTTACGAACTTGTTCTATGCGATATGAACATGCGGGGAATCACCGGCATGGAGGTGATTGAACACATCCGGCAAAATTATCCCCAGACCGCCTCCATCATGGTCACCGGAACCGATGACCCCCAATTGGCCGAAACCGCCATCCGCACCGGAGCTTACGGCTATCTGGTCAAGCCATTCCGCGAAAACGTCCTGAATATCAATGTGATCAACTCCCTTATCCGCCGTCGGCTGGAAATTGAAAGCCGGGAACACCGCCAAACCCTGGAGGCGGAGGTGGAAGATCGCACCCGGGAGCTGACCGAGGCCATGGAAAAACTGAAACGGGCCGATGTGCGGTTGCGCTATTCCCATCAGGAAACCATCAACCGTTTGTTGCGGGTGGCGGAATTTCGCGACAACGAAACCGCCAGGCATGTCCAGCGGATGAGCCATTATTGCGAGTTCCTGTCCACTCTGGCCGGGAAATCCAGGGAGGAAAGCGATCTGATCCGCATCGCCAGTGCCATGCATGATATCGGCAAACTGGGCATCCCGGACCATATTCTGCTCAAACCGGGCAAATTGACCGATGAAGAGTACAGTCTGATGAAAGAACATGCCCAGATAGGCTTTAACATTCTGCGGGGGTCCAAGGTGCCCATGTTGGAAACCGCCGCCATGATTGCGTTGACCCACCATGAAAAATATGATGGTTCCGGCTATCCCAAGGGGTTGAAAAAGGACCACATTCCCCTGGCGGGAAGGATTACCGCCATTTGTGATGTGTTTGACGCCCTGACCTCCATCCGCCCTTACAAACCGGGGTTTTCCTGGTATGAGGCCATCAACTGGATGCGCCAACACAGCGGCTCCCATTTTGACCCGGGACTGTTGGATTTGTTCATCAACAACATGGACCATGTGGTTTCCATCAAAGCCAAATACCCGGACCACGAAGCCTAGCCCCCCCTGCCCGGTTAAAATTCCATGACCTCTGCCCCCCCCGGTTTTGCCCCGTCTGGTTCCACTCCCCCCCGTTTCCGGCCCAACGTGTGTGCCGTGGTGTGGGACAGTGCCCGGGGGCGGGTGATGGTGTTTCACCGGGTGGATCTGGCCCTGGGAGAGGATTGCTGGCAGTTTCCCCAGGGGGGCATCCACCCCGGAGAAACCCCGCGGGAGGCCCTGGTGCGGGAGTTGCGGGAGGAAATCGGCACGGACCGGGTGACCATTCTGCGGCAGGCCCCCCATCCCATCCGCTATCTGTTTTCACCGGATATTCTGGAGCGGTTGATTGAAACCCACCCGGAAAAAGCCGGATACCAGGGCCAGGAGCAAATCTGGTTTCTGGTTTCTTTGCAGGCAGGGGAGGAGGATATCCATTTTCGCCACCAACCCCCGGAGTTTGATGCCTACCGCTGGGTTTCACCCTCGGAGGCACTGGACGGGGCCACCCGGTTTAAAACCGGGGCCTACCGGGAAGGGCTGGGGGCTCTGGGCCTGTTGGAAGACCCCCCGTCCATCCCGCCTTTGGAAGGGGGATAAATCAGGGGGCGGGAGGGGGTTCGGAGGATACCGGAAGGGTTGGGCCGGGGCTGTCAATAACCGGAATGGCCTGACGGAACAGCACCCCATCATCAATGGGGTCCTTGGCCTCCCGCAGGACCGGGTCGCTGGCCCCCAGATACCGCCGCAGGTAATAGGCCGCTTTTTGGGGGTTGTTCAGCTTGTTGTACACCTGACTCAACCGGTCCAAAAAGACAGGCACCAGATAGCTTTCTTTTTCAATCCCCGCTTCCAGCCAGTCTCTGGCCTGCACCCAATTGCCGGTGGCAAGAGCCAACCGGCTGGCCGCGTCAATCAGCCCCAGATCCCGGGGGTACAGGGCCAGACCCTTGGTAAACACCCTTTCAGCCGATTTCGGTTTGCCGTCCAGCAGGTACAGATTGCCCAACAGCCGGTGCAATGCTCCGACCCCCTGCCGGTTCACAAACGGAGTAAGCCGGTTAATGGCCTTTGAGGCTTTGCCCGTCAGCCCCAGGGCGGATCCGTACAGATAGGCGGCCTCCCATGGGGGGTTCGGCTCATCCATCAGCGGGGATATTTCTTCCAGTGTTTTGGAAAAATCCCCTTTCAGGTAGGCCAGCCTTGCCCGGGCAAACCGGATGGCCGACTCATTTTGGGGCAGAGCATAAAGCACCACTCCGGCTTCCACCAGATTGCCCTGCATGGAAAGCACATCCCCTTTGATCAGCAGACCGTGGTAATCGGTGGGGTTGGCGGCCAGGAATTCGTTTATCTTCTGGGAGGCTTCCGCCACTTTGCGTTCCGCCAGCAGCCGTTGGATTCTCAGCAACCGGATTTTGGGATAATCGGGATTGATTTTTTCGGCGGAATCCAGGGCCAGATTGCCTTGGACCACCTCG
>JAOUFO010000119.1 GCA_029858165.1 Deltaproteobacteria bacterium
CCATCAAATCCGCATGGCAGCCCGGCGGCACCCCCTGTTTGTACCCGCAACTGCTCAGTTTTTCTGGGGTGGGGGACAAGGGTTTAAAATCATCCCGGGTGTTGTTGGTGGCATTGATGATCAAATGGGGCCGCTGGGGGTTTAAATCCTGAAACCGAAACCCCTCATTGCCGGTCATGGAATTGTCAAACAGATTGTCCGAAAGGGTCTCCGCCATGATGTCGGTCCGATCATAGGCGGTAAACCAATAACGGATCATATTGTCCGGCCAAAACAGATTGGCTATCCATCTGCCTTTGAAGTTTTTTTGCAGCATGGGGAAGACCTCCTCCTCGGTCCACAAAAACCGGTCCGGCCCTTCCACCGTTTCGGGACAAACCGCCGGGTCATCGCAACTCAGGGCATAAAATGCCGCCGTATAGGACCCGCCGGATACCGATGAAATCATATCCACCTGCTGCAATACCCCGTACCTTTGCAGTTCAAACATCACCTGGGCCGAAAACACCGCGGAACGGCTCCCCCCGCCGGAAATGGACATGGCCACAAAATTGCCATCATTTCCATCGGCCTCACATTTTTTCCTATCCTCAAGACGCCTCACTTTTTTCAGGCAATCCGGCTCCAGATTCCAGGGGATATTCAAACTGGCCAGTTCGGCTGAGGATGAAATGGCGTCATTTTCACCGATGGGACGCTGATTATCCCCCGCCTCTATATTGGTATGGCTGTACAGAGAGCAGGCCGCCGGCAAAAATGCGGCCAGCAACAGAGGAACCGCCAACTGGATGATACAATTCGGCTTGTTGTCCATGGGTTTCTCCTTTTGTGTGGGTGTGATTCCTTATTTAAATTGGTTTCTCCTGTGGGATTTAAGACACACCTCCCCCAAAAAAACAACTTTTTTTTGGGACACACAAACCCATTTCCGGGTGAAGCCCCCTCTATTCCACTTGTCCCCCCCAAGCTGTCCGGCTATGATTTATCAACAATCCGTTTGGAGCAGCCCTGACCAATGAATGGCTGTCCCGCCCCACCCCCACCACCCCAAAAAACAAAATCTTCGGAAAACCCATGATGGATTTAATCTCCCGCCTGACCCAGGAATTTCAGTTAAAACCCATTCAGGTGAAAAACACCCTGGAATTGCTGGATTCTGACAACACCATTCCCTTCATAGCCCGCTACCGCAAGGAAGCCACCGGAGAACTGGATGAGGTGCAGATACGGGATATCCGGGACCGGGCGCTGTATCTGCGGGAAATGGAGGATCGCCGGGGGGTGATTTTGGTTTCCATTGAGGAGCAGGGCAAACTGACCGATGACCTCCGGGCCAAAATCCTGGCGGCGGATACCAAACAGGCCCTGGAGGACCTGTACCTGCCTTACCGGCCCAAACGGCGGACCCGGGCCATGGCAGCAAGGGAAAAAGGGCTGGAGCCTTTGGCCCGGGCCATTTTTGAGGGGAACCATACAGACACTGAACTGGAATCCCTGGCAGCGGCATTTCTTGCCGGGTTTGAGGGGGAGATCACCCCGGAGGAAATCTGGGGGGGGTGCCGGGATATTTACGCCGAGGTGGTTGCCGATGACGCCGATACCCGTTCTCTGGTACGCCAACTGACCCACACATCCGGTCGTCTGGTTTCGGTTGCGGCCAAAGATTATATCGGAAAGCCCTCCAAGTTCACCGATTATTACGAATTTTCCGAGCCGGTTGCCAAAATTCCGGCCCACCGGTATCTGGCGGTTTCCCGCGGAGAAAAAGAGGGGGTGTTGCGGTTAAAAGTGGAAGTGGAGGAGGGAATCATTCTGGAAGCCATCTCCCGGCGGTGGGGCACGGCAGCCCAGGGACGTGCCCGACAAGAATGGGGGCTGGTGATTCAAGATGCCTGGCACAGGCTTGTTTCTCCGGCGGTGGAAGTGGATATCCGCATGGCCCTCAAAGAGGCCGCCGATACCTCCTCCATCAGCATGTTCAGCGAAAACATGAAAAACCTGCTGCTTTCCCCGCCGGGGGGACAGCAGGTGATGATGGGGCTGGACCCAGGGCTGCGCACCGGAACCAAGTGGGTGGTCATCAACAAAACCGGCCGCCTGGTGGCCTATGGCACCATTTATCCCCTGCCCCCCAAAAAGGATGTTCAGGGAGCCATGCGCACCCTGCTGGAGGCCATCGGTCAGCATGGAGTGGAGGTGATTGCCCTGGGCAACGGCACCGGGTCCCGGGAAACCCTGGCCTTTGCCCGGCAAATGGTGGAAGCCCACCACCTGAAGGTGGTTCCCCTGATGGTGAATGAATCCGGGGCTTCTGTGTATTCGGCATCGGACCTGGCCCGTGAAGAGTTTCCCGATCTGGATGTCACCATACGGGGGGCGGTGTCCATCGCCCGGCGCTACCAGGACCCCCTGGCTGAACTGGTGAAAATAGACCCCAAGGCGGTGGGGGTGGGCCAGTATCAGCACGATGTGAATCAAACCAAACTGAAGCAATCCCTGGATGACACAGTGGAATCCTGCGTAAACTTTGTGGGGGTAAACCTGAACACCGCCTCCGCGGCCCTGTTGCGGTATGTGTCCGGCATCGGTCCATCCCTGGCCAAATCCATTGTGGCCTACCGGGATGGCCACGGCCCGTTTGCCACCCGCATGGATTTGGAAAAAGTGCCGGGGCTTGGCCCCAAGGCGTTTGAACAATGCGCCGGTTTTTTAAGAATCCCGGACGGCACCCAGCCCCTGGATAATTCCGCTGTTCACCCGGAACGGTACGCTGTGGTGGAAAAAATGGCACGGGATCTTTCGGTGTCCCTGGCCCAGATGGTGGCCAACGACACCCTGTTGAACACCCTGAAACTGGACCATTATGTGGAGGGGGAGGTGGGGCTGCCCACTTTGGCGGATATTGTGGCGGAATTGAAAAAACCGGGGAGGGACCCCCGCAAAGACCATAAGGCGGTGGAATTTGCCGCGGATATCACCGAGGTCCGCCACCTGACCCCCGGCATGAAGCTCAACGGGGTGGTGACCAACATCACCCATTTCGGGGCCTTTGTGGATATCGGGGTGCATCAGGACGGCCTGGTCCATGTATCCCAACTGGCAGATACCTTTGTGGCGGATCCGGCCAAATTCGTCAAAGTGGGGCAGGGGGTTTTGGTCACCGTGGTGGAAGTGGACCAATCCAGAAACCGCATCGCCTTATCCATGCGCACCCATCCGGAGGCGGATAAAACAAGAACCGACAAATCCCCCCGAAAATCCGAGGGGACCCCAACCCAGGCCGGGGGCCAACCCCAAGAACGGAGCCAGCCCCAGACGGGCCGCCCGCCAAATCGCAAGCCCCCCGAAAAAACAAAACCTGCGGCGGCTCCTCTTCCCCCCATGAGTGTGGAGGAGGCCATGGCGGCGCTGAATTCCAAGTTCCGGGGGTAAAGCCAAACCCCAGGCCGGGAAAACCGCCTTTTTGATCTGGTTCAGGCCCGGATATTTGCCTGTGTCAGGAACGGATCATGGCCTGAGGCCTCTGCCTGTTTCAGGCCCGAATTACAGTGCCGATGCCGATATTGGTAAACAGTTCGGCAATCAATGCGTGATGATCCGACCCGTTGATGATATGGGCCGAACCCACCCCATTGGAAAGGCAGTACAACATGGCTTCCACTTTGGGCAGCATCCCCCCGGAAATCACCCCGGAGCGGATCAGAGACAAAGCTTCCTCCGGGGTGAGGGTGGAATGAAGCACATCCTTTTCCAAAACCCCATCCACATTGGTCATAAAAATAATTTTTTGGGCCTTTAACGCGGATCCGATGCGGGAGGCCGCCGTATCCCCGTTGATGTTGAACGTCTGGCCATCCTCCCCCAATCCTATGGGGGAGATCACCGGAATATAATCGTTATCCAACAACAATTGGATGATTTCCGGATTGATCTGAATGATCTCCCCCACATATCCCAGGTCCACACCCTTGACATGGACCATTTTGCGGGCCTTGATCAAATGGCCGTCCTTGCCGGAAAGCCCCACCGCGTTGCCTCCCTGGGAGTTTAAGTGGGTGATGATTTCCTTGTTGATGGTGCCTGAGAGAACCATTTCCAAAGTCCGCAGGTTATCCAGAGTGGTTACCCGCAACCCTTCAACAAACTCCGCCTCCTGACCCAGGGATTTCATGGCCCGGGTCACCTCCGGTCCGCCGCCATGGACCACAACAGGCCGCATCCCCAATGATTTCAAAAGCATCACATCATGAGCGAATGTGACCCTGATCTCCTCTTTCACCATAGCCGCCCCGCCGTATTTGATCACGACGGTTTGGCCCTTGAATTTCCCGATATAGGAGAGAGCCTCTATCAGCAATTCCTTGCGGGATTTGGTGTCGGTCATTGCTGAGGTTGTGTTTTCCTGGGTCATTTGCAGTCGGGTTTGTGTGTTTTAAGCCGATGGGCTGGGATGCCCCCCGGATCATTTTTACGCCGGGGGCTGAAGTTCCGCCTCATCCCCAAAGGAGGATTGGCTGCTTTCCGGCAACTCCTCATCCACATCCCCCTCTTTAAGGCGGACGGGTTGGGATACGGGGGGTTGCCGTTCGTAGAGGTTTTTGGGGGCCAGCATAAACTTGAATTTCAGGGTATCCAGGGAGATATCATCCCCTTCCTTCAGAAATTTTTGTTCCACCCTCCGGTTGTTGACAAACGTGCTGCCTGCCATGGCAAGGTCCATCAATTTCCATTTGCTGCCCACCCGTTCAATTTTGGCGTGACGGAAATGAAGCTGATTGGATTTTACCACCAGATCATTGGTTTCCGACCGGCCGATATACACCATGTTTTTGGTGAGATAAAAAATCCGGGTGGGGAACAGTTCCGGAACCAGCATGGGGGTTCCGGCCCGGACCGGCCCGCGGCTACGGTGAAACTTTACCACCGTTTTGCCTTCCTCGGGCAACATTGCGGAATGACGCATATAAGAATTGTCCCGGTTATCCCGGTACAACAGGATCATATCCCCTAAATCCAGAACATCCCCGTTTTTAAGCAACGTCCGCCGGACCCGTCTGCGGTTCACCAACAAGGCGTTGCGGAAATTTTTATCCTCCAACAAATACCCATAGCGGCGGATGGACAAAGACACCTTGTTCAGGTTTCCCGACAGCCTTAATTGACCGCGGGTGGGGACACGGGCCACATAATCCAACTGTTGGTATTTTTCCTCCAGGGGGATAAGCACCCTTTTTTCGCTGGGGGTCACCATTTCAAAACCGGGGGTTTTCATCCGGTTCATGGAGGATCGGCGGGCCAGCCGCCAAGCCACAAATGGAACAATCAGCAGGGCCAACGCCCATTCAACCGCCAACCCGGCAGGGGAAAAAGCGGAGCTTTGGGGCAAAACTGTTTGGGCCCCGGCCCCTGCCGGAACCAAAGCCGCCCCGAAAAACAACATCCCTTTCAGATAGAGATTCGTTTTCATTGGCGTCCCCCTTCCCCGTATTGCAACAAGGCTGAGCCAACCTTGATCAAATCCCCCGGTTTCAAGGGATGGTTTTGGATAGGGCGGAAGTTGACCAGCACCACCCCGCCCTGTTCGTCATCAATGATTTCGTAATGGTCCGCCACCCACCTGATTTCACAATGACGGGGAAACACCTCTTCGCTTCCCAACAGGGGAATATCATTGCTTTCCAGTTTTCCCAGGGTGATGGTTTTTCCCTGTAAGGGAAAAATATAGTCCTCATGGGCCCCCATCAGCACCCGCAGCCAACGTTTGGAAAACAGCCTCCGAGGCGTCATCCCCAACAATGCCATCCCCCCTCCCCACAGAATACCCCGCCAGGGATCCTCCGGAGGCAGGGAATCCAAGGGGGTCAGCACAAAAGCCAATCCACCCCCCAGAG
>JAOUFO010000120.1 GCA_029858165.1 Deltaproteobacteria bacterium
CGACCTGATCCTGACCCTGGCCCCCAAAAAGAAAGGCAGATAGCCCGGCCTCATTTTTGGAGCCGACAGGCGACAAACAATCGCCGGTGCTATCTGCTGGACAGCACCCCAAAAAGAAAGGCAGATAGCCCCCCCCTCTCTCTCCGGCCCCCTTCGGGTGCTTCCCTCCCCAACCGGGGAGTGGAAAGGCCCTGCCTGTTCCATTGAATCAACCAACAAAAAAGCGGAAAAATCACCAGCCGGAGGGATCAATCCCACCAAACACGCAAAACCCACCCCGATCCAAAAGCACCCATCCCGTCAAACCGGGCCGAAGCCCCTCTTTTTCCCTCCTTAAAATAGCCTATTGTCAGAGATGAAAGGTGGAGGTAAAATCAAGTTGCTGGTGGGCTTTCACCAACCGGAACCACGCCGCAGACTTAGAAGGCGGCTCCTGTGAACCAAACACCGGGAGCGGGGGATATAAGCCTTAAACAGAAACACTTTCTTACAACCTGAGACCTCTGCATAACTACCGATAATCTCCTGTTTTGATAAAAAAGCGGGGTTTGGGGGCCGCAGGCCTCCAATCATATCAACCCCCTTCCTTTTGGGAAGGGGGCAGGGGGATGGGAAAAAACCAGTTGTGCAGAGGTCTCAACCTAAAGGGGGGTGAATCAGGCGATGGGAAAACACAGGTTCCACAGCAATTTATCTTCATCCATTGACGGCGTTTCAGCCTTAGATTCTTCAAAAAAAACCGCCAGATAAGCTTGGTTATAGCCAAAACCCGCCCCAAATGCCCCCCATAAGGAGCAAATCAGGGCTGGCTAAAAACCATGCGCAAGGAAGAGGATGTCAGCAAACGTTGGGTTATAGGATTTTTTTTAAGAAGACAATCATGGGGGTGGCAACCCCCGCCAGCGGCCCGGAGCGAGGGAGCCACCCGGTCCATGTTTGTAACCATTTAGGAAACGCTAAATGAACAACAAATTTGTCAGCAGAATTTTTAGGGTAAACAGGATTCAAACCAAACATGGGATTTTGGCCGTAATGGCCCTTGCGGGCGGCCTGTTTTTGGCCGGTTGCGGCGAGGGGGGGGGAGGAGAAGGGGGTGAAGGCTCCCACAACCCCGGGCAAAACTGCCAGACTGCCGGGTGCCACGCAATCGGAAGTGGGGAACATAGCTTTGTGTATTCCGGTACAGTGTACCAGGGGGGGCAGGGTGTGGCCGGGGTGACCGTAACCATCACCCAGGGTGGAACCCCCTTTTCCCTGATTACTGACAGCCTGGGGAATTTTTACACCTCGTTCGGCAACCCTGCCGCAGGCTATACCGCTTCGGTCACTCCACATGACGGAATCCATACCATGGCGACCACCCAGTCTCAGGGGGCATGCAACGCCAGCGGATGTCATGATTCCGCCCGCAGGATATTTGCCAACTGATGGGGTAGGGAAGAAATTGGGGGAACCAGCCGGTTGTGGCTGGGACCCCCTCCACCCCTTTTTTCCTTTTTGCTTCCGGGTACTGGTGATACACCGGGAAAGAAGGGTTTGGGGGTGACAGGAGGTTTAAACACCCGCGCCACAGGATAGGAAGTCTGTCAGCGCGCAAGCGGGAAACCAACAGAAGGGGTTGCAAAAATGAACCATCCGTTGATTTTGCTCAATTGGTTGAAAGCCGGTTTTGGCCTTCACACATCCGCCCGTGTGGTTTTGGCAGGTTTGTTGATGCTGGGCGGGCAGTTGGTTTTGCCTGCCGGTTATATGCCCGCCGCTTATGGGCAGGAAGCTTCCGCCATCGGGTTGACCTCGTACCCGGATGGAAAACCGGTGCAATTGGGCCAGTTGAAAGGCAAACTGGTGGTAGCCAATTTCTGGGCGCCCTGGTGTGTGCCCTGCCGCCGGGAGTTTCCTGAGTTTCAAAAACTGTCCGATAAATATGGGGCCAAAGGGCTGGCCGTGGTGGCCATCACCGCCGAGGAAAACCCGAAAAAAATCGCCAAATTTATTGAGGCCACCGGGGCCAAGCTGACCGTGTGGCAGGATGTGACCAGCACCTTGCACGAAAAAATGAAAGTGTCTGTGATGCCCACCACCCTGTTGCTGGACCGCCAGGGAAACCTCATCGGCACCTACCAGGGGTTTGATGCCGGGGCCGGATTGGCCGCCCTGGAACAGGATATTGTAAAACACCTTTAAGCCTTGGATGAAACCATGCGAACCATTTTACACAAACAGGCCGGAAGAGCGGGATGGGTCCTGTTGCTGGCATTGGGTTTGTCCGCGGTCGGCGGATGCTCCGAATCCCTGGAGGTGGTGCAGCCCTGGGACCGGGGAGAACTGGCCGGAGACCTGATGCGTCCCGACCTGAACACCCTGGAGCAAACCGATTGGGACCATATTTACTTTAGCAAAGAGGGGTCAGCCGGGGGCTTTTCCACCGGCGGGGGAGGTTGCGGATGCAATTGAAACGATGGTTTTCCTATTTTCTGATGGCCGGAATGGCCGCCAAAGCCGGAGAAGCCCACGCCCAGTCTTATGTAAAGGCCAAGCAGTTGCGGTATGACGAGGGTCGGCCCGGAGTGACAGTGGACGAATCGGAACTGGAGGCGGTGATTCAGTTTGAGGACAACGACAAGCTGAACCTGTTGCTGGTCAACGATGTGATCACCGGGGCATCCCCCACCGGCATCCCCCAATCCCAAACCACAACCGGCGCATCCAGTGTGGCCGGGGTGGGGGTGCTGGCCAGAGGCCAGGGCTTTACCCCATCCCCGGAAAAACGGCAGGCTGCCACCATCGGGTATTCGTGGCAGGCCACCCGTGAGATCGCCCTGAATGCCATGGCCAACCAAAGCCACGAATCCGATTACCATTCGGACGGGGGCGGGGTGGGTGCCGTGTTGGAATTGAACAAAAAGAACACCACCCTCGCGGTGAACTATCGGGCCGCCAACGATCAGGTCAACCCCAAAAACGTGGCGATTCACCCGGAAGGCAAAGGCAAAAAACAAACCGAGGAAGGGTCTCTTTCGGTCAGCCAGTTGGTGGGCAAGGCCGCCATCGTCACTCTGGGCGGCTTTTACGGCAAGGCCAAGGGACAGATGAACGACCCTTACAAAAAAGTAATGGCCGGCGGGGTGGAAATCTTTGAAAAACGGCCGGACCGGCGGGAGAATTTTGGCGGGACCGCCCAGGTGAAACTGGGGGTCACCGACGGGCTGTCCATGGATCTGCGCTACCGGTATTACACCGACGATTGGAAAATCTCCAGTCAAACGGTTCAACTTGGGGCCATCATGGAGCTTTCGGAGGAATGGCTGGTGGATGGCCATTTCCGCCATTACACCCAAACCGGGGCCTCTTTTTACAAGCCGGTGTTTGCTTCTGTGCCGGATTATTACTCATCCGACGTGCGGTTAAGCCCCTTTGTGGCCGAAACCCTCAGCGTCACCGGAATCTGGCGCCAAAGCGAAAACTGGTGGTACGATGCCACCCTGGCCAAATATGTGCAGGTGGCCACCGGCGGGGGGGGCGCCCCATCCAATGGAGGGGAAGAGGAAGAAGAGGGTTTGCCCATTTTCAACGATTCCCACGCCATGCTGAAAGCCTATGTGTTCAGCGTTTCCGCCCAATATAGATTTTAACCCAAAAGAAAGGCAACCAGCCAGCCTGCGGCGTTTGGAGCCGACAGGCGACACAACGCAAGGCTGTGCTGGTTGCTGGACAGGAACCCAAAAGAAAGGCAACCAGCCAGCCTGCGGCGTTTGGAGCCGACAGGCGACACAACGCAAGGCTGTGCTGGTTGCTGGACAGGAACCCAAAAGAAAGGCAACCAGCCCATCCCTCGCTTTACTTAAGCGGGATGTTGAGCTTTTTGGCTTTGCGGTACAGCGTGACGCGGCTGATGCCCAGCAACTCTGCCGCCCTGGATACATTGCCTGCGGTTTCCCGGATTGCCTGGCGGATGGTGTCCGCTTCGGCCGCCTTCAGAAAGAAACTTCGGGTTTCCCGCCGGACCGGGGGTTCTGGATGGGGTGGCGGAAAAGCGGGACGATGGGCCTGGGGAGCCGGAGGATGGCCATGATTGGGGTTATGGAACGGGGCACCCGCTCCCCCGGACCCGCCCCCCCCCGGAGGCAGGGCCAACACCGGAAAATCCTTCCATTCCAGAACCATTGATTCCGACACCACCACCGCCCGGAAAATCATGTTTTCCAGTTCCCGCACATTTCCCTGAAAAGAATACTCCATCAGGGCCTGTTCCACTTTTGGGGAAAGATCAACCAATTCCCGGTTTTCCTCGTTGCAGAATTTTTCCAGAAAATGACGGGCCAGCAGCAGGATGTCCTCCCCCCGGCTTCTCAACGGAGGAAGAAAGATGGGAAACACCGCCAGCCGGTAATACAGGTCCTGACGGAACCTTCCCTGGGTGACTGCCAGGGCCAGGTCCACATTGGTGGCGGAGAGAATGCGCACATCCACCTTTTTGGTCTGGCCTCCAATCGGCTCAATTTCATGGGATTGAAGCACCCGCAACAGCTTGGCCTGGAGCGGAGAGGGCAGTTCCCCCACCTCATCCAAAAACAGGGTGCCTCCGTCTGATTTTTCAAACTTCCCCACCCGGCGGGCGGTCGCCCCGGTAAAGGCCCCTTTTTCGTGGCCGAACAATTCGCTTTCCATCAGATTTTCCGGGATGGCCGCGCAGTTGATGGGCACAAACGGCCCTGAGGCCCGGGGGCTGTTGAAGTGAATCGCCCGGGCGATCAATTCTTTGCCGGTGCCGCTTTCCCCTTCTATCAACACCGTGATATCCCGGCTGGCTACTTTTTCCACCAGCTTCAACATCTGGCGCATCGGTTCAGATTTCCCGATGAGTTCGGGAAACCGGTCCGCTTCATCAAGCCGGGCGCGAAGACTTTGGAGTTCCGCCAACATCAAAAGAGCACTTAAAGCGTTGCGGACCGCAAGCCGCAATTCATCAAACCCGGATGTTTTTTTTACAAAATCAAAGGCTCCCAACCGGATGGCCGCCGGAGCGTCTTCAATGGCCCCCTGGGAACTCATCACCACCACAAACCCCACTTTTTTCGTTTCCACGATTTCCTTCAGCACATCCAACCCCTTCATATC
This sequence comes from Deltaproteobacteria bacterium, assembly GCA_029858165.1. Lineage (GTDB taxonomy): Bacteria > SAR324 > SAR324 > SAR324 > JACQKK01 > JAOUFO01. The sequence goes on from JAOUFO010000120.1 coordinate 5,119, forward strand.
CGGCAGCATCAAATCCAACAAAACCACATCCACCGGTTCCCCCTGTTGGATCCGGGTCACAGCATCTTTTCCATTAAAGACGGTTTCCACCGCACACCCGGACCGTCGGAAGTGGAATTCCAGCAATTTGCACACATGGGTGTCGTCGTCTACAACAAGCAGGGTGGGGGGGTTTTTCCACCCAGTCGGGACCACAATCTTGTCTTCAAACGAAGGGATTCCATCCATGAGATTGGTTCCATCAACCGGTTAAAAGGAGGATGGTTTCCCGCCAGGGCCTAAACCGGGGACCATCCATCCGCATCAAAAAGCATTGAAACAAAATAGTACAAATTTTAAATGGGAGCCATTTTAAAAAAGGAACACAAAACGGCCTTGGACCATCCAAAGCCAAAAACCTGCGGGGGAGCACAAAAGAAAGGCGGCGCAAGCCCAGTTGAACCCCCCCTCTCCCCGGTCGCTTTATGCGACCTGCCCATCCCCATCCAGGGAGGGGCGGGGTGTGCTTGTTTGATGGGGACCATCCATTTGGCTTGTGGTTGTTTGACTTTGCTATTTGTTGATTCAAAAGGGAATGTAGATGCCTGTTTCCCCCCTCCCTGTGTGGGGAGGGGGGCGCGCGAAGCGCGGGGGGAGAGGGTGTTTTTGCGTTTCTGTGAAGAGCACAAAAGCAAAACCCCTGCGGGGGAGAAGGCCCCCCCGCACCCCCCATTTACGGGTTTTGAAGAAGACGTATACAGGGTCAAGGGAGCCACGCTCCCTT
>JAOUFO010000121.1 GCA_029858165.1 Deltaproteobacteria bacterium
TCATGCACTGGGTGGCATTTAACAGATTGTTCAGCAGATCATGGGTCATGGGCCGCTGAGGGGTTATTTTTTCCATTTTCATGGCGATGGCGTGGGCCTCAAACAACCCGATCCAGATGGGCAGCAACCACCCGGTCCGTTCATCCCTCAAAATCACAATGGGGGTGTTGGTATCCGGGTCCAGCAACAGCCGGTGGACCTTCATTTCGGTAAACCCTGTCAGGTCCATGGCTTCACCTCCTTTCCGATCAGCGAATATTGTCGGACACCGGTCACCTCCGCCCGCAACAGAGCGCCCGCCGGGGCAGAACAATTGACCACGGTCATGGATTTGTTGCCCCTGGTTCGGCCCAGCCTGTCTTCCGGGTTTTTTGGATGGGGGCCTTCCACCAGAATTTCCTGAACGGATCCCACCATTCCCTGGTGAATCTGGGCCAGGATTTCCAGGTGCAGGGCCAGCAAACCATCCAGCCGTTCCCCTTTTTGCCCGTGGGTGACCGTTTCTTCCAGTTTGGCCGCCGGGGTAAAAGGCCGGGGGGAATACTTAAAGGCGAACAGGTGATCAAACCGTACCCGGCGCATCACATCCAGGGTTGCCGCATAATCCTCCGGTTCCTCGCCGGGAAACCCCACGATAATATCGGTGGAAAGCTGGACCCCCGGCACCGTTTCCCGCAGCATGGCCACTTTTTCCAGATATTCGGCCATGGTATGCCGCCGCTGCATGGCCTTTAATATCCGGTCCGACCCGGATTGAAACGGCAGATGAACCTGCTCGCACAACTGGGGAATATCCCGGTGGGCAATGGCCAGGGCAAGGTTAAAATCCTTTGGATGGGGAGACATATACCGCAACCTTTCCAGACCGGGGATTTCGGCCACCCCGTACACCAGGTCCACAAAGTTTTTTCCCCCCGCCCGGTAGGAATTTACATTCTGGCCCAGCAGCAAAATTTCTTTGGCCCCCCGGCTGACCAACGCCTCCACCTCCGCCACCACGGCTGATAAATCCCGGTTCACTTCCCGTCCCCGGGTATGGGGCACGATGCAAAATGAACAAAAATTGTCGCACCCTTTCATAATGGCCACCTGACCCTTGGGGCCGTCGGGCAAAGAGGCCAGGGCCTCCTGGGGCGGCACAAAATCCTTTTCTTTGGATTTTTTCCCCCAGCCGGTCCGGGCCACGCGGCGGCCCTGGCCTGCCTGCTCCAGCATTTCCGGCAGAGAAAACAAATTGTCCGTGCCAAACACCAGGTCCACATCCGGCGAGCGGCGCAGGATGTTTTTTCCCTCCTGCTGGGCCACACAGCCGGCCACTCCGATGATCATCCCCGGTTTTTCCCGTTTCAGTTCTCCCAGCCGTCCCAACATACTGAACACTTTGTTGGCAGGGTTTTCGCGGACCGAACAGGTGTTCAACAACACCACATCGGCCTCCTCCGCCGAAACAGCCGGAAGGTAGCTGGCACGGGCCAGCATATCCCGCATTTTCCCGCTGTCATATTCGTTCATCTGGCAGCCAAAAGTGTGGATAAAGTATTTTTTGGGGGGCTGCCCGGTTTGGGGGTCCATACACAAAACCTGAAAAAAGCCGCTGGGCGGTCTGGGGTTGAGCAAACATTTCCTTTGGGGTTTCATAAAGGGTACTCTCTCAAGCAGACTGATTCAACTGTTGCCGGGCCGACCCCTTGGGGGTAGGCCTTTAAAACCACTTATCCACCTGCCTTGATGACCCCCTCCCCCCCTTTTATGCTGGCCGATGGGGCCGTAGGCCGCCTGCTGCAAAACCGCATTGGCCCCAAAAAAATGCCGGTGGAAGCCTTAAACCTGTCCCGGCCGGAAGCTGTGAAGCAGGCGCACCTGGATTATCTGGCGGCGGGCTGCACCCTGCACCGCACCAACACCCTGTGTGCCAACCGGCCTTCTCTGGCCCCCTATTTTTTGGAGGACCGCACCGAAGCCATGAACACCTCCGCCGTGGCGTTGATTCATCAGGCCGCCGGACCGGAAGCCACGGTGATGGCGTCCATCGGCCAAATCACCCCGCCGGGGGGGGCGGTTCCTTTGGCCGAGTTGGAAAAAGGGTACAGCGAACAGATGATTTACCTGTCTGACGCCATGGCCGATTTTTTTCTGTTTACCCATTTCACTTTGCTGTCTGAGGCCCTGTTGGCGTTAAGACTGGCCAAATCGGCCAGCGACGCGCCGGTGCTGGCCCAAATGACCTTTGACGCCCAGGGTTTTACCGCCGATGGGGTTGGCTGCCGGGAAGCGGCTGTCCAATTGGCCGGAGAGGGGGCGGATGGCCTGGGAATCAGCTGCCGCCCCGGAGGCAAAAACCTGATGCCGATTCTGGATCAGCTTTCCGCTCCGGGGCTGCCCCTGGGGGTGATGCTTTCCGGGGAAGGGTTGACCCCCGATGCGTTTGCCGATCTGGTGACTCCTCTTGCCGGAAGGGTGGCGATCCTGGGGGGATGCTGCGGCGCCACCCCGGACCATCTGGCTCGGGTGGCCCAAAAAGAAAGGCACCAGCCAGCCTGAGGCGTTTGGAGGCGACAGCCGACAAATGAACGCCGGTGCTGGTGCTGGACAGAAATCCCCTCTCCCCGGTCGCTTATCGCGTCCTTCACATCCCCATCCAGGGAGGGGAGGGATGTGCTGGGTTGGTAGGATGGAGACAATCTGGCTTGTGTTGGATGGGCTATTCAATTTGTTGATTCAATTGAAAATGCAGGGCCTTGTTGCCCCCATCCCTGTGTGGGGAGGGGGGCGCCGGAAGGGCGGGGGGAGAGGGCTGTTTTGCGGTGCTGGTTGCCGGACAGGACGCAAAAGAAGTGCAACCAGCCCGGCTAAGTGATTTGGAGCCGACAGGCGACAAATGAACGCCGGTGCTGGTTGCCAGACAAGGACCCCAGGGTTTTTTCTTTTTTTCCCCTATGATAAAATGTTTTGTTTATCCGTTCCCAAAGTTGACCGACCACCTGTTTCATTTTGATGAGAAAACCCGATGGAAACCCTGAAAGAATCTTTGGACAGTCTCCGCGCCCGCCAATCCGCTCTTGAAAGGTATCTTTGACTTAGCGGAGAAAACCAGACTGAAGAACACCCTGGAGGAAAAATCCAGCCAGGAGGGATTTTGGACCCTGCCCCAGGAGGAGCGCACCACGGTATTGCGGGAGTTGCGGTATCTGGAATCCATTTTGGCCGAATGGGCATCCATCACCAAAAACCTGGATGAGTTTGAAACCGGGGTGGACATGATGGAGGAAGACCCGGAATCGGGCCTGACCAAAGAACTGGACGCCTTGTACAACAAGGTGGAAGCCCATCTTACCTCTTTGGAAATGAAGAACCTGCTGGGAAGAGAACACGATGAGAAAAACGCCATCATCATGATTCATTCCGGGGCGGGAGGGACCGAATCCGCCGACTGGGTTTCCATGCTGTACCGCATGTACAAGCGGTGGGCGGAGGACCACGACTTCAGCCTGACGGAAATGGACTTTCTGCCGGGAGAGGAAGCGGGAATCCGATCCGTCACCTTTGAGGTGACCGGAGAGTATGCCTACGGCTACCTGAAGGCAGAGGCGGGGGTTCACCGGCTGGTGCGCATATCCCCTTTTGATTCGGCCAAACGCCGCCACACTTCTTTCGCTTCGGTGTTTGTATACCCGGATATAGATGAGGATATTGACATAGAAATCAACGAGGCGGATTTGGAAATAGACACCTACCGGGCCCAGGGGGCCGGGGGGCAGCATATCAACACCACCGATTCCGCCGTGCGCATCCGCCATGTGCCCAGCGGCATTGTGGTCACCTGCCAAAACGAGCGGTCCCAGCATAAAAACCGCTCCACCGCCATGAAGCTTCTAAAGGCCAAGCTGTATGACAAGCGGCGACTGGAACTGGAAGCGGAAAAAGACAAAAAGAACGCCCTGAAACAACAAATCGCCTGGGGCAGCCAGATCCGCAGTTATGTGCTGCACCCTTACCAGTTGGTAAAGGACCACCGCACCGATGTGGAGGTGGGGAATTCCCAGGGGGTGCTGGATGGAAACCTGGATGAATTCATCCATCAGGCACTGGCCAAAAAGGTGTATGTTTGATTCCCGGAACCCTTCTTTGAACCCAAAAACCTCCATTCCCAACCCTTCCCCCAAGGCCGAAACCCAATCCAGACGGGTGTATGTGGAAACCCTGGGGTGCGCCAAAAACCGGGTGGATTCCGAGATTTTGCTGGGCGCCCTGCCCGGTTACGGCTACCGGTGGACCACGGACCCGGCCCAGGCGGAGGTGATTGTGGTAAACACCTGCGCCTTCATCACCGCCGCCACCACCGAATCCATCAACCGGATTTTGGACCTGGGGGATTACAAAACCAGCGGAGTGTGCCAAAAACTGGTGTGCGCCGGGTGCATGAGCGAGCGGTACAAGGAATCCCTGCTGGAGGAAATCCCTGAGCTGGACGGCGTGTTTGGCTCCAGCGATTTCCAGTTGCTGCCTGCCCTGTTGGATGAACTCTACGCCGAAAGCCCGGCCCCCCGCCGGGTGGCCCGGATTTCCAACCGGCCCCATTACGACCATCTGGAATCCGCCGACCGTGTGCAGACCACCCCCCGACCTTACGCTTACCTGAAGGTGGCCGAAGGCTGCTCCAACATGTGCTCTTTTTGCAACATTCCTTTTTTGCGGGGGATGTTTTCCAGCCGTCCGGTGGAATCCATTGTGGCTGAAATGCGGAAGATGGTGGATGGGGGGGTGCGGGAAATCAATCTGGTGGCCCAGGATATATCCTCCTACGGGGTGGATTTCAAAAACGGAACCGACCTGGAAACCCTGCTGAAAGCCATCAACCGGCTGCCGGAACCCCCCGCGGCTGAGCGGTTTTGGGTACGGTTGTTTTATGCCTACCCCAACACGTTTTCAGATGGAATGGTGCGTGCCCTGGCGGACAGCCCCCATGTGGTGCCTTACCTGGATATGCCGTTTCAGCATATTTCAGACAAAGTGCTGAAGGCCATGAACCGCCGCATCACCGAAAAACAAATCCGTGAAAAATTGGAAACCCTGAAAAAACACATCCCGGCCCTGGCGTTGCGCACCACCTTTATCACCGGGTTCCCCAATGAATCCCAGGAGGATTTTGCCCGGTTGTTGTCTTTTGTGGAGGAAGGGTGGTTTGATCATGTGGGGGTTTTTCCTTATTCTCATGAGGACAACATTGTCTCCGCCAGGCTGGGGGACCCGGTGCCCGCCAAAACAAAGGGTTCCCGTCGGGATCAACTGATGGCGGCCCAACAAAACATATCCGCCGGGAAAAACCGGGAACGGGTGGGCCAAACCCTGGAGGTGCTGGTGGAGGGCCTCAGCCCGGAAACCGACCTGTTGTTGCAGGGGCGGGCGGCCTTTCAGGGGCCGGAGGTGGACGGCGTGGTGTATATCAATGAAGGGCAGGCTCGGGCCGGAGAATTCCACCGGGTTACAATCACCGAAGCCCACCCCTATGATCTGATCGGCGCCATTGCGGACCAGAAATAGGGCCATCCCCCCGGCGAACGCCCTAAAAAAATGTGCCGACCGGCAGAAGTTATTGGGGCGTGAACCATTGGACCATTTTTGAAATAAGGAGCCTATGTCTGGACACAGCAAGTGGAGCACCATCAAGCACAAAAAGGGCGCCAAGGATGCCAAGCGGGGAAAGATATTCACCAAAGTGATCCGTGAAATCACCGTATCTGCCAAATTGGGCGGCGGAGACCCGGACGGCAACCCCCGTTTGCGGTCAGCCATCATTCTGGCCAAAGCCAACAACCTGCCCCTGGATACGGTGAACCGGGCCATTAAAAAAGGGGTTGGGGGC
>JAOUFO010000002.1 GCA_029858165.1 Deltaproteobacteria bacterium
CCCAGGTGCATCATCCCAAAGCCTGCCAGGACCTGATCACCATCTGCGACCAGGTGCACCAGGCCGCACCTCAAGTGCCTCTTTCGGCTCTGGTCAGCGCCAGCCTGCTGGATGAAGACAAGCTGGTCTCCATCCAGGCCACCGGGGTGGACATCATCGGGGTGGGGCTGGATGCCGCCAACCCGGATGTGTTCCACAACACCCGTGGCAAAGGGACCAAAGGCCCCCACGACTGGGAACACCACTGGAAGGTGGTCCGTCAGGCCCGCCGCATGTTTGGCCCCTTAAAGGTCAACTGCCATGTCATGGTGGGACTGGGAGAAACCGACCGGGACCTGATGGAACTGTTTGCCAATCTGAAATCCGAGCAGATTGCCGCCTATTTGTTTTCCTTCAACCCGGAGGAAGGCACCCCCATGGATTCCACCCCCCGGGCGCCCCTGCACCGGATGCGGCGTATCCAACTGATCAAATATCTGATGGAAAAAAAGGAGCTTCCCCTGTCGGCCCTCAGCTTCAATCAGGCCGGGGATTTAACCGGCCTGACCGCCTCAACAGCTCTGGTGGGAGAGGCGATCCAAATGGGGGAAGGGTTTATGACCGATGGCTGCCCGGACCGAAACGGGGAAATGACCTGCAACCGTCCTTTTGGCTCCTACCGCCCCGGAGAGCCTTTCCGGGATTACCCCTTCAAGCCCGACCAGGACGATCTGGCCGTTATCGCCCGGGAAATGCGGCTGGATGAAATCTGGACCCCATGATCCACTCCCCGCCCTTGGCCCCGACCGGGATGCCGGTGCGGCTGGTGCGTCTGGGGGGGGTGGAGGGGGTGTGGACCCAGGCGGTGTACCACGCCCTGGCCGAAACCATGACGGCTGATTCCCCCGATACCATCCTCATCACCCGTCCCGCCACCCCCTATGTGTGTCTGGGATTCCACCAGCAGGCCTCCCGTGTGTTGGACCAGGCCCGATGCCGGGCCATGGGGCTGCCCGTAGTGCGCCGCCGGGTGGGGGGCGGCCTCACCTATCTGGATGAAAATCAACTGTTCTACCAGTTTGTGTTTCATCACACCCGGGCGCCCTTGATGCCGACCCGGATGTATGCCGATCTGCTACGGGGCCCGGTGGATGGATTGCGCCGCCTGGGATTAAACGCCCGGCTGGAAAAAACCAACGAAGTGGAGGTGGGGGGGCGGCGGATTGCCGGAATCGGCGGGGGACGGATAGAAGAAGCGGCGGTGGTGGTGGGCAACTACCTGTTTGATTTTGATTATCAGGCCATGAGCCGGGTATGGCGGGCACCCTCCCCCCAGTTTGCCCAACTGGCCGCCCAGGCCCTGGGGGAGCGGGTGACCACCCTGGCCCGTGAGGGAATCACCGCCGGGTTTGCCCAGGTGGAAGCCCACCTGGTGCAAGCCCTGACCCAGGCCATGGAGGGGCTGGGCCGCCCTGTGGCAGAGGCCTCCCTGACCCCCCGGGAGACCGCCGCCGCCGGGGAAATGGCCGCCCGTCTGACCCATCCGGATTTTGTGGCTTTTGCCCCGGAGGAAGACACCCCTCCCATGGAAGAACTGAAGGTTTCCGCCAGGGCGTTTATCCACCACCGGCTATGGCAGGGAGTTTACCGGAAACAACCGGTTCGGGTGGTGGCGGCGCTGCGGGTCAATGACGGAGTGATTGAAACCGCCCGGCTGGAATCCACCCCCCCGGCGGACTGGAGCATCACCGCCGAGCGGCTAAAAGGCAACCGGTTGGATCAGTGGGCCGCTGTGATGGATGAAGGGAAATGAATTTGGGTGGGGGTTGTTAACCCTGGGCCTTGCGGGATTTGGAACGCTTCTTGTTTGGCGGGGGTTGGTCAACCGAAGGGGCCTCTGAAAAGCCATCAGAAACGGGATCCGCATCCGGCCAGATAAAATAAAACCAATAGGCGGGCAGGGCAAAAACGCTGACAAACAACAACCCACCCCCCCACATCCATTTGCGGTCCTGGACCAGACGGGGGTTCTTTACCAGATGCCAAATACAAAACGGGACCAGAGCCATCAGCACCAGCATGGTGAACAGATGGAACCCCATCATCAACAAAAAAGAGGCCGGGGGGTCCACAAACGGGTAATGGCCCGAGTTAAAATAAACCCCCAACACCTCGCGGGTCACCCACAACAACAGCAACCCGGCATAAAACAACGGCCAGACGCACAACACACCGATGATGATTTTACCCGTGCGGTTCATCCCATGTTCCTTCAAAAAGGTCAGGATTTCTTCACCCCGGCCAGCTCCTGAAGCAGCCGCCAGTTTTTAAGCACCCGGCTTTGGGCCAGAAGCAGGGTTTCGCTGGGGTTGCCGTCCCGGTCAAACTGTTTGGCAAACCGCCCTTCGGTACGGGCAAAATCACTGAAGTTGAACTCTTTTTCGGTTTTGGAATCCTTCATCCAGTCGTCCGTCATGCCGGGATTGCCCCTCAGGTTCAACCGTTCCTTCAGGGATTCTCCCTTGCGCGGATCGTGAATCATCAAAGGGAAGGCCCGGCTTTGGACCGCCTTTTTGGATTGCTCGTTGGCTTTGTCATCCGGCACCAGATGTTCCGGCTGGCAGGTGGTGTACACATTGACCAAGGCCGGTCCGGGGAAGGCGTTGGCCTCGCGGATCACCTGATAAAAGTGGTTTACAAAGGCCGCTGAAGTTTGGGCCACATACACATCCGGGTGCATGATGGCAATGTTGGAGAGTTCCTTGCGGGATTCCAGCTTGCCCGGCTGGGACTTGCCGTGGGGGGACATCTTGGCCGCCTGACCGGTAAAGGTGGCCGTGGAGGCCTGCCCCCCGGTGTTGGAATACACCTGGGTATCCAGCACCAGCACCTTGATATCCATGCCGGAGGTGAGCATCCGGCTAAGGGCCTGGAACCCGATATCATACATGGCGCCATCCCCCCCCATCACCCACAACCGCTTGTTCTGGTCCCCCATCTGGTCCCACCGGGCACGGACCCCCATGGCGGTGGTGGGAGCGTTTTCAAACAAAGAATTGGCCCAGGTGACCAGATACGGATTGTGGGGATAGGTGGAGCCGTAAACCGTGTTGCATCCGGTGGCGGCGATGATGCCGATGTTTTCCCGGCCGTATTCCTCACCGGTGGAAGCCAGCATCATCCGGATGGCCGTGGCCTCCCCGCAGCCGGCGCAGGAACCGGCCCCCCCCACATACAGCAGGGATTTTTCCTGGTTCAGCATCACATCAATGGGCAGTTTTTTGGCCAGAAAGCGGTCCGGGGTGGGGGGCACACGGTGAATGTGCTTGTAGAGCATTTGATAGCGGGCCAGCACACCGTTTTCCTTGGTTTCCATGGAAAGCGCATCGTGGCTGCCGCACACCGTCACACATTCCGAGCAACCCTTGCATTTGGTGGGATCAATATATATGGAAAACAGCCCCCCTTTTTCTCCTTTTTTCTCAAAAATCCCGTGAAACTTGGTGGTTTGGGCCCATTGGTTTTTAAAATCCTCCTGCTGGTTCGCGGGCAGGGTTTTGGCCTCTTTTTCCACCTCTTCCGGGTCGGCGATCTTGGCCAGGATGGCCGTATCCGGGCAGGCGGTCACGCATTCCATACAGGCCACGCATTTGGCAAAATCGTACCGGGGGATTTCGGTGGAAATGTGGGTAAAATCCCGAACGGCCGCGGTCCCGGGAGGAATCAGGGCGCGGGCGGCCAGTTCATCGGCGGGAAGGTTGTGGCCCCTGCCGTCCTCATAGCCATCCAGCACCTGCTTAAAACCGGTCAGATTGGCAACCATGTGATTCTCCTGGAAGTTAGCCCCCGCACCCTTTTAAAACCATCAAGGCCAGCGGCGGAAGGCGGCTTATGTCCTGCCCTGGGGAGCCTTGGAAGAACCATCCTCCCGGCCCATCAAACACACAGGGGTTTATATACGTCTATTTATAGCATATTTAACCGCTCCCGCCAAGCTGTATGCCGGATTGGTTTTGGGAGAGGTCAGACGGCGCTTTTCAGCCCGGCCCCTTTTTTGTTTTGGATCAGTTCCTGGGGCATCTCCCGCAGTTCTTTGTATCCCCGGATGACGCATTTGAGGTTGGAGGCCACCACTTTTTCCGATTGATGGCCGAAGTATTTGTTGAGGGCTTTTTCCACCCCGGCAAACAGTTGTTCGTCGGTCACCCCCATTTTTACGCGGAAAGGGGAGGCGTGAAGAAAGACCCCCAGCAGCACAATCCCCTGCATGCGGATCACCAGGTCCGGCCGGGGGGCCTCCTCGGTGGCAATTTTAAGGGTATCCAGATAAAACACCTTGGCCTTGGCCTCACGCAGAGAATCCTTGTGATGGGGGGGCACATGGGTCCACAGGCTTTCCGGGTCCTCATGGCGCCATTGGATGAACACCGTGCCGCCTTGGGTCAGCCCGTAAAAAGGATTGCCGTGGGCCAGGGCGTTGATGTCGTTCAAGGGAACGAATTCCACATGCTCCATTTCGCAATGGGAGCGGATGTGTTCGGGGGCCAGGGTCAGGTAGTAATTGGTGGGCAGCCCTTTTTTTTCTGATCCGTACAGCGAATTGGCCTGAACCGATACATTGAACAGGTCCGCGGCCACGGTGGCGATCACCTTGTTGGTGGTGACCGATCCAAACCCGCCGATGGAATACCCCCGCATGGAAAAGGAACCTTGGGGGCGGATATCCGGCTCTTCGGTAAGTTGAAGGGCGGTGGGATGGTCCACATTCAGGGTGAAATAGTTGGTTTTCCCATTGGCAATGTAGTTGTACACGGCGATCAGGTCCCCCGGGCGGATGTCCCGGCTGCCCAGCCCGGCGGAACCGATGGCGATGGAAGGCACGCGGGTGATTTTGGGGTATCCCTCCCGGCCCATCAGGGCATCGGAAAAGGCCGCTTTGATTTCCGCCGCCAAAGGATTGTTTTCAGCGGCGGCCACATCCAGCCGTTCTATGATGGCCATTCCTTTTAAGTTTTTCAGAATTTCCACCAGTTCCGCCCCTGGGAAGGGTCGGAAGGCCACCGGGTACACCACCCCGGCCTTCATGCCGTGTTGCTCCCGCATCAGGTCCACCACCGCTTCGGCGGTTTCGGCCATGGAACCCAAAGCCACAATGGCGTATTCGGCATCTTCCATTTTATACCCGCCCACCAAGGGGTAGTGGCGGCCCGTCAGGCGGGCGTATTCCCGGCTGGCCTCCAGCAGGGCGGGTTTCAGTTTATCGTAATAGGCCCGCTGGGCGATCTTGCCCCGCATGTAGGAATCCTGGTTCTGCACCACCCCGGACATGGTCCCCGCCACCGGGTCAAACAGGGTGTGCAGTTTGTCGGCGGGAGAACCGATGTATTCTTTCATCAGTTCTTCTTCCGGCAGCAGGATGGTTTCCAGAGTGTGGGTGGTTAAAAAACCGTCCTGGATGGACATAAAGGGGGTATCGGTGGCTTCCGCCGCACGGCGGGCAATCAGATTTAAATCGGTGGCTTCCTGGGCATTGCGGGCAAACACCATCCCCCAGCCCACATCGGCCACCCCCATCACATCATCGTGACCGGCATGAATGTTCAAAGACTGGCTGGTCATGGCCCGCGCCCCGATGTTAAACACCACCGGCAGCCGCTTGCCGCTAAGCACATACATCACCTCTTTCATCAGGATCAATCCCTGACCGGAAGTGAAGTTGCTGACCCGTCCCCCCGCCAATGCAAACCCTTCAGAGGCCGAAGCGGAGGAGTGCTCACTTTCGGCTTCTAAAAAAACAAGCTCATCCCCCCACAGATTTTTTTTGCCGTTATAGGCTGCCTGGGCAAAGGATACCCCCATGCTGGTGGTGGGGGTGATGGGAAAGGCGCAGGCGGATTGGCTGATGGCTGTTTCCACCCATACCACCCCCCCGGACCCATCGGTGGTGGCGGGGATCCCCGGGTATTTGCCCTGGGGTTTCTGATCGGTTTTGGACATGGCGTTTTTCTTTCCAGAAAGTCTGTATTTGAATGGAACCCTTCTGTGGTTTCTCCCGGATGTTTTCCTCCGGCCCTGGTTAGGGTTATTGTAACCCCATGCGTCCGGTGTTGTCTTAGAAAATTGCAATCCGGCCCGCCACACCCCCCCTTTTTGGAGGGCGGCGGGGGGAATTCACAAAAAGGAGGTCTGGGGAGGGATTCATATTTCCTACCACCATAATGGGCAAGGCGGGGTGGTGTCAATATGGGAAGAAGCCCTGGAAATTGGCCAAATAGAACCCCTGACGTCACCACGGACATATAAGATTACACCACCGGGCCGCCAACCAGGGTAGGCTCCATGAGCCTAATCGTGTACAATGGGGTTGCCTGGGAGAAAACCCCCTTTCCGGTGGAACCCTGTGGGAGACCCTATGCCGAACACCTTGACAAGCAAACCTGTGGCTGACCGGAAAAATCGGGGCATGTGGTTGCCCCTGTGGATTCCAACCCTGGTGATCCTGGCCGTTGCGGGGGGGGGAGTGGCCGGAGGGGCGGGGATGGATGCCAAAACCCTGATGCACCATATGGACCGGTTGTACCGCAGCGATTCCTCCCATGCCCGGATGACCATGCGGGTGCGGACCGCCCATTATGAACGCACCATGACCATGGAGGCCTGGAGCAAAGGCAAGGAGAAATCCCTGGTGGTGATTCTGGCCCCCAAGAAGGACCGGGGGGTGGCCACCCTTAAAGTGGGAAAAAACATCTGGAACTGGCTGCCCAAAATAGGCCAGCAAACCAAAGTGCCCAGCAGCATGATGATGGGTTCCTGGATGGGCAGCCATTTCACAAACGATGATCTGATTGCGGAAAGCTCTTTGGAGGAGGACTACAACGCCTCCATCACCTATCAGGGTCCCCGGGGGGGAAAAACCATTTATGAAGTGACCTTAAGCCCCAAACCGGATGCCCCGGTGGTATGGGGCAAACTGGTGATGGAAATTGAGCAAATCACCCTGTTGCCGTTGAAATCCCTGTATTACGATGAGGACCAGATGCTGGTGCGCACCATGGTGTATCTGGATGTTCGCTCCATGGGGGGGCGGAACATTCCGGTGAAAATGGTGCTGACCCCGGAAGGCAATCCGGAGGAATCCACCACGGTGGTGTATGAGGATATGCGGTTTGACCTGCCCCTGGAAGACCGCCAGTTTTCTTTGCAGGCCCTGCGCACAAAACGGTAACCATTCTGAGGTGCCATGGAACCCAAAACCTCCCGATCCCCAGGGGAAAAACCCACCGGCAGCAGCCGGGGGGCCGCCCTTAAAATGGTGGTGTTTGTGGCTTGGCGCAACCTGTGGCGCAACCCCATGCGATCCGGTCTTACCATCACCGCCTTTGGCTTCGGGCTGTCCCTGATGATCGCCTACAGTTCCATCGCCATGGGAATGTTTAAGCAGATGGTGGATTACACCACGGTCATCACCTTGGGAACCCACCAGGTCCACCGACAGGAATTCATCAAAAACCAGGACCTGTATGCCCTGCTGCCCTGGAGCCTGCTGGACCGTTTGAACCGGGACCTGCCCCAGGGGGTCCATGCCGCCCCCAGGCTGTACGCCGCCGCCATGGCCTCTGCGGGGGATTATTCAGCCGGAGCCATGATCCGCGGTCTGGACTCCGGGCAGGAAGCCCAGGTCACCCAAATCAGCCGCCATATCCGCAAGGGAGCGTTTCAACTGGATTCGTCCCCCCATTCCTCAGGGAAGGCCCTCCCCCGGGGCGGCCCATTTGCTCCGGTGGTGATCGGCTACCAACTGGCCAAAAACCTTCATGTTGGGGTGGGGGGCAATCTGGTTTTGGTCACTCAGGCAGCGGATGGGTCCATCGGCAACAACCTCTACCGGGTGGCCGGCATCTTAAAACCGGTGGCGGTGGAACTGGACCGAATGGGTGTACTGATGTCCATCCAGAGTTATCAGGAACTGATGGCCCTGGATTCCGGGGTTCATGAAATCGCCTTTTCCATGGCCGGAGAAATGGGGCTGGATAAGGTGAAGCAGCAAATCCAGGCGATTGTATCCGGTTGGGAGGCCGGTCAGCCCAAAGACCCCCTGGGAGGGCCGGTGGTGGTGCGTTCCTGGCAGGACATTACCCCCGCCATGGCCGATATGATCAAAACCTATGATGTGGTGCTGGTTGTGTTTCAAATGGTGTTTCTTTCTTTGGCGGGGCTGGGGTTGTTGAACACCCTGTTGATGAGCATTTATGAGCGGCGCAGGGAATTCGGCATTCTGATGGCCCTGGGGATGAGCCGGTCCCTGCTGCTGGCCATGGTGATGGCCGAAAGCCTGTTTTTATCCCTGGCGGCAGCCACGGTGGGATCGGGGGTGGGAATTTTCTGGGCCATCCGGCTGGAAACCTACGGGTGGGATTTTTCCCGGTATATCCCCGATGGGCTGGATTTTATGGGAATGGTGATGGAACCGGTCATGTACGGCCACTTTACCCCTGACCAGGCGGTCAAGTCGGTTTTGGCCATGCTGGCGGTGGCCCTGGCGGCATCGGTGATTCCGGCGATGCACATGGCCCGCCTGAAGCCGGTGCAGGTGCTGGGGGGGTGACCCATCCGGGCAAAACCCCCATCCCATGGATGAACAAAAGGGCTGAAAAAGATGAAACAAACCCCCCACATGCGGACTTTGGCGTTGTTGGCTTGGCGCAACCTGTGGCGCAACAGCCGACGAACCCTGATCACCCTGACCACGGTGACTTTGGGATTCGCCATTGCCGTGTTTTTCATCGGCATCGGGGATGGAGCCCACAATCAGATGATCCGCAACGGGGTTCGCATGGGGGACGGCCATTTGGCGGTGCTGCCCAAAGGGTATTTGGAGGCCCCGGCGAACCATGTGTTTCTGCGCCAAGGCAAAGCGGCGGCCCGGATTCTGGCCGCCAGCGGGGTGGTCGGGCGGGTCTCCCCCCGAATCAACCTTCAGGTGCTGGCTTCCACCGCCAACAATTCAGTGGGGGCCATGTTGCAGGGAATGGTGCTGGACAAAGACCCGCGGGCGGAATCCATCAAAAAAGGAATCATCCAGGGGGTTTGGCCCCTGACCGCCGACAGCCGCGGAGTGGTGATCGGCAGCCGCATGGCGGCCAAACTGAAAGCCAAAGTGGGCAGCAAAATCGTGGTGCTGGCAGGCACCTCGGCGGGGGAATCCTCCAGCCGCCTGGGGCGGGTGCGGGCGGTGTTTCACACCGGGGTGGACGATCTGGATGGGTATGTGATGTTAAGCAATCTGGAATTTGCCCGGGCTTTTTTGCTGGAGGAAGGGGGAGAGGCGGCTTTGGAGCCGGTGACCAGTTTTGGGATATTGCTGGACAACGAAACCACCCTGCCCCTGTGGGAAGCCCGCCTGAAGGGGTTGCAATGGCCTGCGGAGGCCCAGGTGGCCGACTGGCGGGAGATCATGCCTCAACTGGTCAACTATATTCTGGTGGATGATATGGGCAACTATGTGGCTTTGGGGTTTGTGCTGGTGATGGTGGCCTTTGGAATTTTAAACACCATATCCATGAGCGTTTTGGAACGCACCCGGGAATTCGGCCTGTTGCGGGCCTTGGGGATGAACCCTTTGGGGGTGATGCTGCTGGTGATGTGGGAGGCCTGGTGGCTTTCGCTGGTCTCTTTGGTGCTGGGGTGGACCGTGGGGGGGGGGATTCATCAATACTTTGCCACCCAGGGGTGGGACCTGTCCAAAATGATGGGGGACCAGGGTTTGGTCACCAGCGGAGTGGTGATGGACCCGGTATTGTATTCGGAGCTTTCCTGGGGCCGGGTGGGACTGCTGACCCTGGTGATTTTGGCCACCATTTTGATTTCCGGGTTGTACCCGGCTTTTAGGGCCTTTCGGGTTACGCCGGTACAAGCCCTGGAAACTTAAAAAAAAAGGCAACAAGCCCGGCTATCACCGCATGGAGGCTATGCCGACAGACGGGAACCGGTGCCTGTCGCTGGACAGGGATGGTCGCCGGATGTTTTTTGGAGCATGCACGGGGGCTGGCTCCCCTCAGGTTTTCAAGCAACAAAGGAATTCATCCATGACACCTACAGAAGACACGCCGGTTTTGCTGAGATGTGAAAACCTGACCCGGGTGTACAAACAGGGAGAGGTGGAGGTGCATGCCTTAAGCGGGGTGAGCCTTGTGTTGTGGGAAAAGGAATTCACTGCCCTGGTGGGCCCTTCCGGGTCCGGGAAAACCACCTTTTTAAACCTGATCGGAGGGCTGGACAAGCCCACCTCCGGGGAATTGTTCATCAACGGCACCGACCTAACCCGGCTTTCCCCGGCGAAACTGGCCGCCTTTCGGCTGTATCAGGTGGGATTTGTGTTTCAATCCTACAATCTGGTGCCGGTGCTTTCGGCTTTGGAAAACGTGGCGTTTGTGATGGTGTTGCAGGGCCGCCCCCCCAAGGAGCGGAATGAGCGGGCACACCATTATCTGGAGCGGGTGGGGCTGGCCGATCTGGCCCACCGGCGTCCCAAGGCCTTGTCCGGCGGGCAGCAACAGCGGGTGGCGGTGGCACGGGCGCTGGCCGCAGGCCCCCGGCTGGTCCTGGCGGATGAACCCACCGCCAATCTGGATTCCGAATCGGCTTTCGGGTTGTTGGATTTGATGCATGATCTCAACCGGCAGGAAGGCATCACCTTTTTGTTTTCCACCCACGACCCCCGGGTGGTGGAACGGGCCGGGCGGGTGATCACCCTGCGGGATGGCCGGGTGGTGGTGGGGGAATAGGGCACAAAACCCAAGGGAGCGGGAACCATGAAAAAAACAAACCGGTTCTTTCCCAAGGTGTTGTTGCTGGCCGTTTGTGGGGTGTCCCTAACCGGTCCTGTTTTGCCTGACCGCCTTTTGGGGGCCGACAGCCAACACCCCGTGGATTCGGATCCCTTCACCCCAGCCCCTTTGCCCACCCCCGATTCGGCCCTGAACCCGGTTGAGGGGGAAAAAGTGCTTCCTGAATCCGGGGAGGGGGCAGATGAGGGGAACCTGGGGGGCAAATCCTGGTTTATCCGGTTGACCGCCATGGCCCAGTTGACCTCCCAAACCGGCAAAGCCGGGCCGGGGGAATACGGCTACCACCATGAGGGGGATGACACCAGCGGGGTGGACAGCGCCACCTTTAGATTGATGGGAGAAGGCGGCCTGGGACATGCCGCCTGGGAGGTCCATTACCTCAACCATCGCATCCAAACCACCCCCCAGGCGGTTCAAATCGGAGGGGTTGAAACCCCCACCGGGGCCGAATGGTTCCGCTACAAACCCCTGGGGGAGGACCTGGAAAAACCCTCTACCGACCCGGCCCATCCGGCCACCGGTCAAAATGTGGTGTGGCACCACGAATTGGACCGGGCCTATCTGGCAGTGTGGGGGGATGGGTTTCAACTGAAAATGGGAAGACAGGTCATCGGCTGGGGGGCGGGCCGGTTTTGGAAGCCCACCGATGTGTTCGGCACTTTTTCCCCCACGGACCCGGATACCGCCTACAAACCGGGGGTGGATTCCGTGGTGGCCGATGTGTACCCCGGAGAGTTTTCCCGCATCACCCTGGCTGTGGTGGCCCATCCGGAGCGCTTCAGCCGGATGCAAAACCACACCGCCATGCAGTTTCAGCAGAAAATGGGGGATGAATCGGAGGTGTCCCTGTTGCTGGCCAAAGTGTTGGGGCGTGGAGAGGTGGGATTAAGCGTGGAAACCGCCTGGCTGGGGGCTGGCTGGCGACTGGAACACCTGACATTTGAAAACAAGCCGGTGGAAGAGGCCCAGGTTCCCCTATCCCCTTTTCTGCCTCTGCCGCCTCCGCCGCCCGGCGGAGAGCATGGGTCTCAAACGGTAGTCGGAGGGGATTACCGGTTTTCAGACGGCACCTTGTTGCTGGTGGAATATTCCAGCCATTCCCTGGGAGCGGACACTGAAGAGGAACTGGGCGGGGTGGCCGCCTCGGCGGATATCCGGATGGGGCTGCAACGGCAGCTTTCCAAAAGGGTGCTGGGGGTGCTGCTTTCCAGAGAACTGACCCCCCTGTTGCAGGGGAGCTACGCGGTGTTCACCTCATCCTTGCAGGACCGCCAAAACCAACGGTGGGAATCCTTCCTCCATCAAATATCCCTCACTTATTCCATCAGCGATGAGGCGGAAGCGGCGGCGGCTCTTTACACCGCCAACGGGCGGGGGCTTGGGCCTCTGGGGGAACTGCGCTCCGAATACGGCCACCTGCCCAACACCTTTTACGCCCGCCTGCGGGTTTACTTCTGACCCCAAAAAGAAAGGCAGTTAGCCCGGCCTCTCCCCGGTCGTTTAACACGACTTTCCCCATCCAAAAAATGGGTTGCCCGGAAAGCAAAGTCAGCTTCATTTTAATCCGCTATCGGTTTGTTGCTATAATGGAAACATCAACCGGAGGGGACAGCCATGGACACAGCCGACGAACTGGGGCGGAGAATTCAAGCCCTGGATGGGAAGGATTATGGGGACTACCAGACCCTAAAGGGGAGTTGGAGCTTTCCCCGGTTTGCCTTTCAGATGGAGCGCATTCCCAAAGACCCTTACGCTCCGCCGGAGGCGGGTTTGTTCCGCGTGGTGGTTTCCCGCCAAGAGGCGGGGTGGGATGCGGAATGGAGCGACACCCCGGCCAAAAAACTGGCCCTGGCCGATTTTTTGGTGCGCCGGTTTTTCCGGCAGACGGAAACCCTCTGTCCCGGTGTTCGGGGCACCGGCCATGGGGGGATCATCACCATTGCCCGTCCGGGTCCGGCTTTTTTAGAACGCAGTGCCATTCAGGTTTTTGCGGAGCGGCTGGAGGTGCGCATCGCCATCGGCCTGCCGGCCAAAGGAAGGCATATCGCGGCCCGAACAGCCAAAACCATGCTGTTGGAGGAACTGCCCGCCATCGTGGATCAATCTTTGTTTGCCGAAAGGGTGGACCCGTCGGTCCTGGCGGCCCATCAGCAGGCATTGGCAGATTCCTGGTTTATCCGGGAATCTCTGGTCAGGCAGGGGCTGGCGGCCTTTGTGGCTGACGGCGCCCGGTTGCCCCGTTTCAGCGGGGAGGATCAGACCCCGGCCACGGGGAGGGTGATTCCCTTCCAATCCCCCCCCTCTTTGCGGGTGGCCATGCGGCTGCCCAGGGGGCAAACCGTTACCGGAATGGCCATCCCCCAAGGGGTTACGCTGATCGTGGGGGGGGGCTATCACGGAAAATCCACCTTGTTGCAGGCGTTGGAAATGGGCGTTTACGACCATATTCCAGGGGACGGCAGAGAAAACTGCGTGGCCCTGGAAACCGCGGCAAAGGTGCGGGCTTTTGACGGCAGATCGGTAAGCGGGGTGGAACTTTCCGCTTTTATCGGCTCTCTGCCCGCCGGGGCGGATACAGGCTGTTTTTCCACCCTCAACGCTTCCGGTTCCACCTCTCAGGCCGCTTTTTTGGCTGAATCATTGGAGGCGGGAGCCAAGCTGTTGCTGATGGATGAGGATACCTGCGCCACCAATTTTATGATCCGCGACCGGCGGATGCAGGCCCTGGTTGAGCGGGAGGATGAGCCGATCACCGCATTTGTGGACCGGGTGCGCCAGTTGTATCAACACCTGGGGGTTTCCACCATTTTGGTGATGGGGGGATCGGGCGATTATTTCGGCGAGGCCGATTGTGTGATACAGATGAAGGGGTTCCAGCCTTTGGATGTAACGGAAAAGGCCTGGCAGATTGCTGATCAGTTGGATACAGGCAGAGCCAGGGAAGCCCGCGGAGAATTGGGGATGCCCCGCCTTCGCCTGCCTTTGGCCCGTGGGCTTGAACCGGAAAACATGTATGGCAAACTGTCTATCCATGCATCCCATCTGAAACGGCTGGTCTATGGGAACCAATCGGTGGACCTGACCGATTTGGAACAATTGGTGGAAACCAACCAGACCCACACCCTGGGTTGGGCCATCCGCTACGCCTGCCGGTATATGGACACCAACACCCCCTTAAACCAGGTGGTGGAACAGGTGATGGAAGATATAGGCAAAGGGGGGCTGGATATTTTGACCGAAAACCTGTCGGGTAATCTGGTGGCGTTCAGGGGGGTGGAACTGGCGGGGGCCATCAACCGGCTGCGGGGTTTGAAGGTGGTCCAACAACAGAAGAAAGAAACCCATCCGTCGGGAGAGGATCGGTAGTTTTGCACAGGTCTCAGGTTTTGTGAACCCCCAACGATAAGGAGAATTTTCATGACCAGTGAATGGATCGCCATTCCTCCGGCTGCAAACCAGCCCCAAGACGGTTTGCAGGGGTATCTGGCTTTGCCGCCGGGGGGAAAAGGTCCGGGGGTGGTGGTCCTCCAGGAGATTTTCGGGGTGAATGGCCACATCCGCTCCATTGCTGACCGGCTGGCTGTGGCCGGTTTTATGGCCCTGGCACCGGATTTGTTTTGGAGGATGGCCCCCCGGTTTGATGTGGGGTATGGCCTGGAGGATGCCCAGGCCGCCGGAAAAATGCGGGAGGGCACTTCCTTAGAGGATGGAGTGGCCGATATTGCCCGCAGCCTGGATACTTTGCGGACCCATCCGGCGTCTGTCGGAGGCCGGGTGGGGGTGATGGGGTTTTGCTGGGGGGGGTTGCTCACTTTTTTGGCGGCGGCGCGCCTGAAACCGGATGCGGCGGTGGAGTTTTACGGGCGGCGTACAGAAGAGTTCATCGGGGAGGCGAAAACCATCGGCTGCCCCATGCAGTTTCATTTTGGGGGGAAGGATCCCATAATATCCTCCCAGGCCATCCAGACCGTCCGGGAGGGGGTGGAAGGGCTGCCCCACACCGAATTTTATGTCTACCCGGAGGTCGGCCACGGGTTCAATTGCGATGCCCGCTCTGATTTTCACCCTGCCAGTGCCGAACCGGCCTGGAACAGAACCCTCGGGTTTCTAAAAACCCATCTGAGTTAAAGCGAAGAAGGAGTGCCGACAGGGGGAGTCGAACCCCCACGGGCGTAGCCCACTACCCCCTCAAGGTAGCGTGTCTGCCAATTCCACCATGTCGGCCAATGCAATTAGAGAATATAGCCGTTTTTCTCATGGTGTTCAAGCCGCATCCCAAGAGGGGAGGAAATTTTTCAACTGTCGGAGGGGATAGAATTTTCAATGGTCTGCTTCAGTCCCTCCCATTCCACCGGGGCCGGTTCACCCGTTTGGGTGCCTTTGGTCAACTGGTCAAACCGGATTTTCAAGTTGGCATTCAGCCCGTTCATGGCATCAATTCCTTCCAAAAGCAGTTGGGCCAAAGGCTGACTGACCCCCAGCCGTTTTTTGCGGATGGCGTCCAGCATGGATTCCATGGAATGGCCCAGCCGGGTAAACTCCATCAATCCAAGAAATCCGGAATTTCCCTTGATTGTGTGGAGAATCCTGAACATATCGTTGATGACCTCCGGATTGTTGGAATTTCCCTCCAAAGTCAAAATCAGATTTTCCACCTGCTGAAGCTGCTCCGGCAGTTCGGTGAGGAACATGGTGGTCAGTTCCGGGTCAAAATGGTTGGCCGATGTGCCCAGATACCCAAAGGTTCCGTTGAATTCCGACCCGTTGGAGGGGGGCTGGGAAAAGGAATTTGCCTCAAGGGTCTGGGGAGCGGTTTGGGAGTTGGGGGGGCTGTTTTCATCCTGCCCCAACCCGGACCAGTCCGTTATGGTATCGGCCAAGGGGGTGCCGGGGGGCAGGAAATCGCTGGTGACTCCCATGTCCCGGATTTCCTTGTTCCAGGTGCCTTCCAAAGAAACCCTGGCCTCTTCAATTTCACCCCGGCAATCGGTCATTTTCCGGTTGTTGGCCTGGATTTCCGCCAGCAACAGGCTCAACCGGCTGACGGTCAGGCAGCTTTCCAGCGCGCCCATTTCATAGGCCAGTTCCATAAACCGGTCTATGGCCAGGGTCAACATATCCAGCAATTCCGGGTGGGGGCGGTTGGTGTGTTCCACCTGCTGGATGTATTTGTTGAGGATGGATTTAACCCTGGGTGCCCAGAATTTGATTCTGGACTCGTTGTCTGTAAATTCCATTGGCTTGGGTCTCCCTGATGGATCATGGACCGATCGTCTTGGACGGTGCCCCTCCATGGTGAATGGGTGAAAAAATCAACCCCGATACGAATTGTGAATATGCTGAATCAGATCATTTTCCTTGGACACCGGATGGAGATCGGAAAATTCCATGGGTTTGGCCATCACGGCGGCAGCCCCCAGGTTGCGGCACAATTGCTCCTTGACCGAATTGGGCTGGGTGAGAGAACTGAGCACGATAATTTTGATTTCAGGATGTAATTTTCGGACCTGCATCAGGGTTTGGACCCCGTCCATCACCGGCATTTCCATGTCGCAGGTTATCACAGACGGAGACAGAGTGGCTATTTTCTCCAAAGCCTCTTTGCCGTTGGCGGCCTCTCCCACTACCACAATGGTGGGGTCTTTTTCCAGTGTTTTCTTAATGGCGGCCCTGGCCAGCATGGAATCATCCACGATCATTAACCGAATCATTGTCACTCCTCAATGTGAATGTGAACCACAGGTTGCAGCTTGGTGATTCCTTTTTTTGTCCCCGGTTCCCTTTGTATGGGATGTTCCTCATGTTGAATAAACGCCCACTCAAAGAGTGGTGTTCCATGGGAACCCAAAAAGAAAGGCACCAGCCAGCCTGCGGCGTTTGGAGCCGTCAGGCGACCCAACGCGGGGCTGTGCTGGTGCTGGACAGGACCCCCAAAAAGAAAGGCGCCAGCCAGCCTGCGGCGTTTGGAGCCGTCAGGCGACCCAACGCGGGGCTGTGCTGGCGCTGGACAAAAACAAAAGGCATGGCGGGGGGGCGAACCCCCCCGCGCCCCCCATTTACGGGTTTTGAAGAAACCGTATACAGGGTCAAGGGAGCCGCGCTCCCTTGTGGGGTTTGGGGCAACGCCCCAAAAAGAAAGGCACCAGCCAGCTTATCTTTTTGTTCCTATTTTGTCCATCGTGGGGTGTACAGGTAATTCATCGGTTGTGGTATAGTTGAGCCAACCGGGCGGGACCAGCTTTTTCAGGGTTCACCCTCACTTATTTAGCCAGACCATCAGCCCTATGGACCCCCATACCCCCCAGGTGCCTTTGGATATGGATTCCTTTTTCCATGACTGCGGAGAGAATACGCTGACCCTGACCGTCAACCGGCGGCTGGCCGCCCACCTGCGCACGGGGTACAACCGCTGGCAAAAGGAGCGGGGCAGGCTGGTTTGGCCGGGGGCCGTCATTTTGCCGATGGGGGCCTGGCTGGTCCAGGCCTGGCAAGCCGGGGTGGAATCCGCCTGGGAGGCCGCCCCGGAAGGCCCGCCGACTCCTTTGTTGTTGGATTCCTTTCAGGAGCAGGTGGTGTGGGAGCAGATTGTGGCCCAATCCCCCCTGGGGCAGAATTTGCTGCACCCTTCGGGGGCGGCCGCTTTGGCCATGGATGGGTGGAGCCTTTTGCACCAGTGGCGGCTGGAAATCCCGGCGGAGGATGGGCCGGGCCACACGGCGGAAACCGCGGCTTTCGCCCGGTGGGCGGGGGCCTTTCAGGCCCGGCTGGCGGCCAACGGATGGGAATCCATGGCGCGGCTGGCGTCCAGGATGGAAGGCTGGCTTACCGCAACGACGCCAGCGGCAGGGGGGGGGATTTCATCTTTGGGGTTTCCCTTTCAAAAGGTGGTGCTGGCCGGTTTTGATGATCCATCCCCCCAGGACGCGGCCCTGGCGCGGGGGTTTGCCCAAGCCGGATGTGAGGTGGAATGGCTGCCTCCCCCTGCTTGTCCATCCGCACCGGTGGTGGCCGGGTACCAGGATACGGAGGGGGAATTGCGGGCCGCCGCCCGCTGGGCGCGCCGGTTGTTGGAACAGACATCCAAGGGGGCGCCTGCTCCCAGGATCGGGGTGGTGGTCAATGGACTCTCCGGGTTGCGGGCCAGGGCCTGCCGCATATTTGAGGATGAATTCACCCCCCCGGCGGCTATGGAAACCACCCAAAAGGGGGGGGGGCAAAACCCCTGGGTCAATATCACCGCCGCCCCTCCCCTGGCGTCGGCCCCCCTGGCGGCCTCTGCCCTGGAATGGCTTTCTATGGGGAAGGGCAAAGAGGTTTCCATGGAAACCCTGAACCGCCTGTTGACCAGCCCTTTTGTGGGGGGGTGGGTCCGGGAGGGGGCCGCCAGAGGGCTGCTGGACGGCTGGCTGCGGCGGATGGGGCAGGAGGGATGGAGCCTGACCGGTCTGGCCCGGGCCGCCAGACCGGGGGAATGGCCCTCCCGGCAGAGACGCCCCCCGCCTCCCTGCCCCCTGCTGGCCGACCGGCTGGATCAATTTGCCCGGCAAATCCGTGAGGAAAACCGGGAAACCTCCCCCCCCCAATGGGCTTTACGGTTTACCGGCTGGTTGAAAACCCTGGGCTGGCCCGGAGACCGGACCCTTTCCAGCACCGAACAACAAACCCACGAAAAATGGAAGGAACTGCTGGGTCAATTTTCCGGGCTGGAGTTGGTGGCTCCCATGCTGGGGCTGGGTCAGGCCCTGGGGCTGTTGGCACAACTGGCCCAAAAGCAAACCTTTCAGCCCCAGCCCAATCCCTCCCCCCTCAGTCATCCCCCGGTGCAGATCATGGGGGAACTGGAAGCCGGAGGGTTTGCCTTTGACCATTTGTGGGTGGCCGGGTGGCACCAGGACGCATGGCCGCCGCCCCCCAACCCCAACCCCTTTTTGCCGGGTGCGGTCCAGGCCAACGCCGGGTTGCCCCACGCCACCCCGGAGCGGGAACTGGCCTTCGCCAGGGCCGTCACCGGGCGCCTGCTGGCCGCCGCCCCGGATGTGGTGGTGAGCTATCCCCAATGGGAGGGGGACCGGCCTCTTGGGGCCAGCCCTCTTGTGGCCGGGCTGCCCTGTTCCCCGCCCGGCAGGCTGCCTGCCCCGGATGAAACCGGCTGGATGGCCGGTTTGTACGGCCAGGCCGGGCCGAAACCCTGGGAGGACCCTCAGGCCCCGCCGGTGGAATCCCACCGGGTACGGGGCGGGTCTGAATTGTTCAAGGATCAGGCGGCCTGCCCTTTTAAAGCGTTTGCCCATCACCGGTTGGGGGCCCGGCCCCTGGAGACGGTCACCCTGGGGGTGGCTTCGGCGGACCGGGGGATGATGGTCCACCGGGTGTTGGAAACCCTGTGGCAAAACTGGGGGGACCAAAAAACCCTGGCGGCACTATCGGTTGCCCAGCGGGAGGCCCAGGTGGCCCAGGCGGTGGAAACGGCAGTGGAAGAACGGTTGGACCAAACCTTTATCCCTCTGGCACGGCGGTTTCTGGAACTGGAAAAACCGGCGCTGACCAGCCTGGTGGGGGAATGGCTGGCGGCAGAGCTTTCCCGCCCTCCGTTTAGAGTAGAACTTTTGGAGCGGGAGCAAACTGTGTTGCTGGGCGGGGTGGAACTGAACATGCGGGTGGACCGGGCGGACCGGCTGTTGGAAGAGGCGGGAGAGGATGGCCGGGCCGGGCCGGGCCGGTTGTTTTTGGTGGATTACAAAACCGGTCCCGCCGCCTGGTCCGGTTGGTTCGGCCCCCGCCCCAAGGACCCCCAGCTGCCTATGTATTGTGTGACCTCTCCGGAACCGGTGGCGGGGATGGCCTTTGGGCTGGTGCGCCGGGGGGAAACCGGGTTGAAGGGACTGGTGGACCTGGACGGCAAAGAGCCATTGGAAGGGATGGAAAAGGTGAAACGGCTACCGGGAACTTCCTGGGGCGGGGAGCCTTTGGGGGTCATGGAGGATTTGCGCCGGGATTGGGAGCAGGTGCTTTCCCGGTTGGGAGAGGCCCACCGGGGGGGGGATGCCCGGGTGGACCCCCGCAAAGTGGCGGACAGCTGCCGCTATTGCGGGTTGGAAGTCCTGTGCCGTTTGGATGATGTGGACCCTTCCGCCCGGTATTCCAGGGAGGAAGACCCCGAAACCGATGAAGAGGACCAGACCTTTGAAGGATAAGGATAAAGAGAACCCATTGTCTGTTTCCATCGCCGACGGACCCCAACGGCGGGAAGCCCTGGACCCCCGCGCCTCCTTTATTGTGCAGGCCCCGGCAGGCTCCGGCAAAACGGAACTGCTCACCCAGCGGATGCTGGCCCTGCTGGCGGGGGAGGGGGTGGTGGAGGAATTGCGGGTCCAACGGCCTGAGGAGGTGGTGGCCATCACCTTCACCCGCAAAGCGGCGGGAGAAATGCGCCAACGGGTGAGGGACACCCTGCTGTATGCCCGGACCAACCCCCCGCCCCTGGAACCCCATCGCAAGGCCGCCTATGACCTGGCCCAAAGTGTGCTGGCCAGGGATGCGGCCCTGGGGTGGAACCTGCCGGACAATCCGGCTTCCATCCGGGCGTTGACCATTGACGGGTTTTCCGGTCAGTTGGCCCGGCGGATGCCGGTGCGGGCCAGACTGGGGGGGGTCCCGGGGGTGTTGGACCCTGGGGTTCAAACAGAAGTTTACCGGCAGGCCGCCCGGGAAACCCTGGAGGCCCTGGCGGGAGGCCCGCCGGAGGAGGCCAAAGCGGTGGAAGGGCTGCTGCTCCACCGGGACAACCAGGCCCAAACCCTGGAAGACCTGCTGGCAGATATGCTGGCCACCCGGGACCAATGGATGCGGCACCTGGGGTTGGCTCCATCCCCCAAGCCGGGCCTGCCAACCGCGTTGGTACAGAGCCTGGCCCAGGCTGTCCAAAGGCTGGAAATCCAGGCTCTGGCCGGTTTGAAGGCCGCCTTCCCCGTCGGAATGTTGGAGGAAACCACCACGTTGGCCCGGTTCGCCGCCGGTCAATTGGCCGCGGACCATCCCCTGGCGGGGTGGTCCACTCTCACAGCCCCCCCTGGATTCCAGCCGGAAACCCTGCCCCTGTGGCAAGGCGTGGCCGGGTGGCTGCTGACCGGAAAAGATGAATTCAGAAAAACCGTGACAGTGAAAAACGGTTTTCCGGCGGCGGACAAAAAGAACCCCCGGTTTGCCGAAAACAAACAGCGGATGAAAGACCTGCTGGCCTCCCTGGCCGGGAACGAACCCCTTCGGGGGGTTTTGGAGGAATTGCGGCGGCTTCCCCCCCGGATGCTGGCCCCCCCCCAGTTGGAGGCGTTGGAAGCCCTGGAACGGGTGTTGCCCATGGCCCTGGGTCGGCTGTGGGGAGGGTTTGGCCAAACGGGGGGGGTGGATTTCTCTCAGGTGGCCCTGGCGGCGGCCTGGGCGTTGAATGATTCCGGCCCGGATGGGGGGCTGCCCACGGACCGCATCACCCATCTGCTGGTGGATGAATTTCAGGATACCTCCCTGGGTCAATCCCAGTTGTTGCTCAGCCTTACCCGCCGCTGGAAGCCGGGGGATGGCCGCACCCTGTTTTTGGTGGGGGACCCCATGCAATCCATTTACCGGTTCCGGGAGGCGGAAGTGGGGGTGTTTCTGCGGGCCTGGGAATCCCAAAGGTTGGGCGCCGTGGCCTTAAAACCCCTGTCTCTGCAAGTCAATTTCCGCTCGGTGGCCCCGCTGGTGGGGTGGATGAACCATCTGTTCAGCCAGGTGTTTCCCCCCCGGTCCAATGCCGGTTTGGGTCAGGTGGCCTATGCCAAGGCCGCCTTTCCCGGCCAAACAGCCCCGGAGGAGACCCCTCCCCCACCGGGAGACCCTGACCAGGCGGTGACCCTGCACCCGTTTTTGGACCGGGAGGGCGCCCCCCCTTACAGCCTGGAGGAAGCCCGTACCGTGGCCCGGCTGGTGAGCCGGATCACGGCCCGACACCCTGGTGAGACCCTGGCCATTTTGGTGCGATCCCGCTCCCATCTGGCCCGGATTCTGCCCGCCCTGGCGGAAGCGGGGGTGCGGGTCCAGGCGGTGGAGATTGAACCCCTAAGCGGAAAGCCGGTGGTCCGGGACCTGGCCGCCCTGACCCGGGCGCTGCTCCATCCGGCGGACCGGGTGGCCTGGCTGGCTTTGTTGCGGGGTCCCTGGTGCGGGTTGGATTTAAAAGACCTGCTGGCGGTGGCCCAGGCGGCATCCCCTGCTGAAGAACGCACCATCTGGCAGGCAGTGTGCTCCCCCCCGGATTTGGAGCCGGATGGCCTTGACCGTTTGGAGCGGCTGAGGAACGCTCTGGCCGGGGCGGTGGCCAACCGGGAGCGGTCCCCGTTGCGGAGGCTGGTGGAAGGGGCCTGGATGGCCCTGGGGGGGGCTGCCTGCCATCCACCGGAGGCTTATGGGGACGCGGAGGCTTTTTTGGCATTGCTGGAAGAACTGGAAGCCGCCCACCCCATCCCGGATGGGGAGGCCATCGCCCGCAGGCTGGAGGCCCTCAATGCCCGGCCGGACCCCGCCGCCGGGGGGCAGGTGCAGGTGATGACCATCCACAAAGCCAAAGGGTTGCAGTTTGACACAGTGATTCTGCCCGGCCTGGGCCGACGCACCAAAGGCGGCAATTCCTCCCTGCTGTTGTGGGAGACCCTCCCCGGCCCCCCTGACGGCGGGGATGAGCTGTTGATGGCCCCCTCCCCGGTCAAGGGGGGGGAGGACCCCCATTACGAGTATCTGAAATGGCGGAACAAAACCAAAGAGCGGGCGGAGGCCCTGCGCCTGTTTTATGTGGCCGCCACCCGGACCAAAAAACGGCTCCATCTGCTGGCGGCGGTGAAGGAAAAAAAAGACGGCACGTTGTCCCCTGGGGGGCTGTTGTCCCATGTGTGGCCGGTGTTGGAGGACCCCTTTGCCGCCCTGCTGCGGGAGGGTGCGGCCCCTGAGGCCGGTTTCCTCTCAAACACCGTCCAGGACCCGTCTGCCCCCGGTACCCAGGGGTTGACGGATTTACCCCCGGCCTCCGGTGAATCCCATGGCGTTTGGAGCGGGCCGCGCCGGGTGGCGGGGGGGTGGGCCGCGCCCCTGCCCCCGGAATCCCTGCCCCTGGACCTCCTGGTCCCGGAATCTCTGGCTCTGGGCCTGTTGGCCCAACCGCCGGAAGAACAATCCGGCCTGGAACCGGTGTTTGACTGGGCCGGAGACGCGGCCCGCCATGTGGGAACGGTGGTTCACCGTGCCCTGGAAAAAATGGCTGATTTGGGAGAGAAAGGGGATGCGGACTGGGTGCGCCGCAGGCAAGGGTTGCACCTGCACCAGTTGCGCCAATTGGGGGTGGCCGCCGACGGGCTGGCCGCCGCTTTAAACAAGGTCCAGCGGGCCTTGTTCAACACTCTGGAGGATGAACGGGGCCGCTGGATTCTGGCCCCCCACCCCCACGCCGCCTGTGAACTGGAATTGACCGGTTTGCAGGGGGCCGGATGGATCACCGGCAGGCTGGACCGCACCTTTGTGGCCGATGGCATCCGCTGGATTGTGGATTACAAAACCGGGGAACATCTGGGGGGGGACCCGGAGGCCTTTTTGGACAACGAACAGGCCCGCTACCGGGAACCCCTGGCCCGTTATGCCCGGCTGTTGAGGTTGCGGCAATCTTTGCCTGACCAGGAAGCCCTGCCTGTCCGGGCGGCCCTGTATTTTCCGCTGATGTCGGCCTGGAGGGAATGGACCCCCGATTGACCCCCAAACCTTTCTTTCCCCCGCGGTCTTTTTTCCCGGCGGTTTTTTTCCAGAACGGCGGATTTTCTGGATGAAAGGGGGGTTTAAAAGGCCACATAGCCCGGCACCCTGGGAAAAGGCACCACATCCCGGATGTTGGCCATGCCGGTGATATACATCAGGCAACGGTCAAACCCCATGCCGAACCCGGCGTGGGGAACCCCCCCAAAACGGCGCAGGTCCAGATACCACCCGTATTCCTCCAGGGGCAGACCAAAATCCCCCATGCGTTTTCGCAGCACATCCTCCCGGTCCTCCCGCTGGGAGCCGCCGATGATTTCTCCAATCCCGGGCACCAGCAAATCCATGGCGGCCACGGTTTTGCCGTCATCATTCAGGCGCATGTAAAAAGCCTTGATT
>JAOUFO010000122.1 GCA_029858165.1 Deltaproteobacteria bacterium
GCGGCCCTTTTGGCCGGGCTGGTTGCACTTCTTTTGGGGGTCCTGTCCGGCAACCACCACCGGCACGGGCCTTGCGGCCCTTTTGGCCGGGCTGGTTGCACTTCTTTTGGGGGTTTTGTAAGCTGGATTTTGGAGCGGCTCCAGGCAGGGGGCCGGTTTCCAGCAGGCAGTCCACCCCAGACAAAAAGGTTTTTTCATGGCGATACAGGCCAACCAACCCCGCTACCCCCAAAACCAGCACCCCACCTTTCACCTGGAAATGAGCGGCCGCACCCTGTTTTTGGCCGTGATTCTGGCCGGGTTGACCGGCCTGACCCTGTTTTACCTGGGGATGGTGACCGGGATGGGGATGCGCACCCCCGGCTCAGATCCCCAAATCGCCGGGGAGGACGATGCCAAACCCGGCCAGAAAGAAACCCCGGGAGACGCACCAGGGCAATCCCCTGGCCAGGGAACCATAGAAACCGGCGGGGCCGCCAAACCTTCTGATACCGACCTGACGTTTTACCGCAACCTTAAATCCGAAAACGCGGTGGTGGATGATCTGAAAAAAAATCAGGACCAGGCCGCCAAAGAAACCGCCGACCTGCTCAACCGTTCCCAGCGGGAACTGAAGACGGAAGAAGAAACCATCAGCCACCCCCTGGTGGCCAACCCGCCCCCTTCCGGGGCCAAACCCGCCGCCGCCAAGCCCGCCCCAGCCCCCGCGGGGGAGCGGTTCACCGTGCAGGTGTTTTCCTCCACCTCCAGGGATAAGGCCAACGATCTGATTTCCCGGCTGAGAAAACAGGGGTTTTCCGCCTACCTGAATCAGTTTCAGGACAACAAAAAACACACCTGGTACCGGGTGCGGGTGGGAAAAGTGGAAAAAGCAGAAGCTGAAAAGTTAAAAATCCGCCTTACCAAAGAAGCCGGACTGAAGGCCCCCAAGGTTCAAAAACTGTAACCGGCCAGCCCCCGGCACAGAAAACCGTCCCCACAAATAAAGCCCCCAACAAAAAAACCAAAAAAAGCCCCTGTCCCAAACCGGGACAGGGGCTTTTTTTCTACCCAAAGAAATCCTGTGGGATCACCCCGCGGACACTTTTTTAAACAGCGGGCTCTGAAACACGGTTTTCACGGTTTCGGCGTACCAGATACCGCCCCGTTTGGAGCCGATTTTCTTGTCGTTCAACATCTTGGCAATTTTGTGATAGCTCATGCCGGCATTCCTTTTTTCCTGAATCATCCCGGCAACCTTGATTTCCTCATCCACGGCCACCAGCTTTTTATTGTGATAGGTGTAGCCAAAGGGGGCGTGGCCCACCCGCTCGCCCTTTTCCCGCTTGCGGGCGATGATTTCACGGGTTCGGTCGGAAATCCGCTTGTTATCCCATTTTGTAACAATATCTATAACGTGAATCGCCAGCCGCCCGCTTTCATCAAAGGTGTTCAACCCCTCCTCAATGGAAACCAGCCCGATTTCGTTCTGGATGCAGATGCTGGAGATGATGGTGTTCAAATGGCGGATGTTGCGGGTCAGGCGGTCCAGGCGGGCGATCACCAGCACGTCAAATTCTTTTTTGGATGCGGCCCGCATCAATTCTTCCAACTGGCCGTGGGCCAAATCGTTGTTGGAAATCTTTTTTTCCGCCAGAATGTGGACCAGATTCCAGCCTTTGGAACCGACATATTCCCTGATCTGATCTTCCTGGTCAGACAGGGTCAGATTGTTGGGCGTCGGGTTCATGGTGCTTAGTGCTGCATATCCTATAGCTCTCATATTCTACCCCCAAGGGTGTTTAAATGTTTTTCAGGTGAGTTCATATCCGGGACGCTCCCGGGTTTGGTTCTTTGCCGCCGCCGCCGGGATACATATCTTGTCTTCCATGGTTTTGGAAAAACCTTCGGGAACCAGCCCCTGCCTATCAAACTTTGAATGAAAAGGCAACCTTTTCCTTAAGGTTTGGAGACAGGCCACAAAGACCCCCACTGGCCGTTGCCAAACCGGCCAGTGGGCCGGGTTGAACAACCAACCCAGCCTGATTCAAAGTATGCCAGAAAGTGAAAGAAAAAGAAAGTTTTTAAAATGTTTTTTTTAAGCGGATTTTACCTGCCGCCCAATTGTTTTTCATATTTTTTAATCAGACCGTGGGTTTGGGAATCCCGGGTCATGGCTTTGGCCACATCCAGCAGTTCCTGAAGGCCGGATGAGCCTCCCCCCTGCCGCAGGGTGCGGCGGACATGGTCCAGAATCAGGCCGGGAAGTCTGGATTCCACCTGGTTGCGCTCATTGAGGGCATCCGCCAGTTCGTTATCGGTGGTGGCATTGGCCGAGGCCTCCAAAAGCTTCTGGATGGCCTGTTGATACAGGCCGACGCTGGCGGCCACATCCCGGGTGTCCCTGGCCCGCTGGGTAAGGGTCATTCCCTCCTGAAAGGCCGCCCGATAGGATTTCATGTGGGAGATGTCCTCCTCGCTGAGGGCAATGCCCCCCAATTCCTTTTGGCGCAGCCGCAGGTCCGCTTCCCGAACGGCGGAGGCATCGCGGACCGTTTGGTCCACCACCTGATAAAAGTTCACCTTTACCGTGGAGCCTTCCACCTGGATCACAGGGGGCTGGTTCAGCACATCCGGGGTGATATACGCCTGCAAAAAAGCCCGGTCCACAAACGGCGGCTTGGTCACAACCTTGATATCATGCAGATATTCCAGGTTTTCCACCGGAGGAATCCGGCCGCTTACATCGGTGTTGGGCAAAGTCACCTCCAGGGTGAATCCCTTTCCTTTCCGGGCGGCCCCCCGCTCAAAAAGCTGAAAAGGAAAGTGATCTGGAGCCAATTGGACCGTCCGGTCAAATTCCAGTTCCAGGGCGAAGGCTCTGCCTCCCCGGTCATCCTGCGCTCCCGGTTGTTGGCTCCGCACCGCTTTCAGGTGATAAGGCCTGTATTCGGCCTCGCCTTCCCCCCCCTCCTTCAGGCCGGTGCGCTCCAAAATGGAATAAGCGTCCAGATAGCTCAAAAATTCCCGCTGACCGTTCATCAAATCCAGCACATACCGGTAAGGGTATCCCTGGTCATCGGTTTGGCCGCCGGCCCCCACCAACCGGGAAAGGTTAAACCGATGGACCGCAAAGGGGATCACCCGCCCCACCAAAGGGTCCGGCTCTTTGTATTTTTTTTCATACACCCTGGCTTTCAGGGCCTGCCGCACAAACTGGGATTTATCCAACACCAAAAATGCGTTGGTCTCCTGGGAGGGAAACACCAGCGCGCGGTTGCCCCTCAGGCGCACCACATCTTTGCGGCTCCAATGCTGCAACTGATCCAGGTTCCAGTTCTGGCTGGTGTTGTTATCCAACACCACCTTGATGAAATACCGGTTTTTCCCGGCGCTTTGGATAAAAGTGGCCGTAATCAGATTGTTGTTGAACACCCCTTTGTCCAGGGCCTGGGCCAGTTCCAGGGCGGTGTCCT
This sequence comes from Deltaproteobacteria bacterium, assembly GCA_029858165.1. GTDB lineage: Bacteria > SAR324 > SAR324 > SAR324 > JACQKK01 > JAOUFO01. The sequence continues at coordinate 3,456 of JAOUFO010000122.1, forward strand.
TGTCGGTATACAGAGGGGCGGCCTGGGCCGCGGCTCCCATCCCCAGCAACGCCGCTGCAACCCACAGCCACCTCCGGTTGGTTCTAAATCGCTTGTGGTTCATCACCTGTCCTGTTGTCGGGTTTCGGGTGTCTGATAAGGTAAACAGTTGAATGGTCTGATCATTTTGTGGTTCACGGGCGGCCGCCCCTTTCTATGAGGGGGCGGCCGCCTTTTTGGCGTGTCTGCCCGGTCAGCGCGGATTCATCCCCAAGACAATCTCCACATCAAAGCCGGAGCGGTTGAGCCCTTCGGGTTTCATGGGGGCCACAAACTGCTCACCGGGCAGGTTTTTGGCGATCAAAAGGGCCGCCTTTAAAAAACCCGGTTTGTACTGCACCACCGACATTTTGGCCTTTTCCCCCTCCAGAGTGGATACATTCACCAGTTCTAATTCCACCCCCAGCGATTTTTCCAGGGGTTTTTTGTGAAAGTTCACCAGCAGCCAAGCCATTTGATGGCCCAAATCTGTTTGCCCGGACCGATTGACAATCGTCACCCGCACCCGGCTGGGAGGAAACAACACCGCATCGGGCACTGTCTCTTCAACCACCGGGGGTTCAGGTTCTGGGGAAGAGGGCGTCCCTCCCTCCCCCTGGGGCTGACTGTTGGCCGCGGACTCCGGGGCCTCAGACTCCGGGGCTGGAGGCCGGGTAAACACCCGCACCCGCAGTTCATTGGGGCCGGATGCGTTGGGCAGCACCCGTCCCCCGAAATTTTTCGGGGTTTCCACCATCAACCGGATGGTTTCCTCCCCCCCGTCTGATCCCTCCGCCTGAACCTGGACCCGGTAGGTATCCTCTCCCATGGGCAGTTCATAGGCCGCCCCCAGGCTGCCCCCCGGCCTGGCACCGGGAATCACCACCTGAAACCCGGAGACTTCCCCCAGTTCCTCCGGCAACGGGGCAATTTTCACCCCTGGGGTGTGGGCCGGATCAAACGTCCCGTTTATCACCAATTGCAGGGTGGTGTCCTCTGAAGTCAAGGACAGGCCGTCCACCACCTGGGTCCCGTTCTGGGCCGACAACGGTCCGCCCAGGGCCAAAAAGCCCCAAAAAACAACCACGGTCCGCACCCAAACCCCTGTGGGGCGCGGCCGCCTGACGGAACATCCCTGTTTCCGTAAATTCATTGTTGTTTCAACCGCTTGGTTAATGGAAATTCAGCGTTTTCCATCCAACGCCGCCTGATATCCCAATGGGAGAAATGCAGGGAATAAGCCATCCAAAGAAAAACGTATTGACTTTTCCACCCCCTGTCCTTTTAAATCTAGTCATACCGGCCCCCGGTCCGGGCACGGAAGCCTTATCAGGGATCCGGTTGAACCCTTTCCAAGGGCTTCATCATCCATGATCATTCAGTGTTCTTCCTGCAATACCAAATATCGTCTTAATTTGGAAAGGATTCCAAATAGAAAGACGTTTGTAAAATGCAGAACCTGCCAAACCCCAATTTTTATTGATCCACCCCCCCAGGCCGCGGATTCCGCCGGAAGCGGGGATTCCTTCGGAGAACCCGGAGGCAGACACCCGGATCCGCGGCGGCACAACAGCCAAAGGGAACCAACCCGCGGCCAGGAGGACTCTGGCCGGAATCACCCAGGACCGGACAAGCCGGGAGCCACCGGGGTTGCCGTGGTGGCCTGTGAAAACTGCGCCACCCGCTACCGGGTCCGGCCGGAGGTGCTGACAAAGCCCAATCTGCGGCTCAAATGCAGCCGATGCGGCCACCTGTTTTCCCCTCCGGCCCTATCTGCGGCCCCCCCCATGGCTCCCCCTCCCCCCACCGGGGGGGGGGTCTCCCCATCCGGCACCCCCCGGCGGAATTCCCCGGTATTGCCCCCGGACCCCCATTACCATTCTCCTCCTCCGCGCAGTGTGGAAATGCGGGTGATTCCCCCGGAATACCAGACCTTTTCCCCTCCCCAATCCAGGGCTTTCTCGCAGGGAGAAGGCCATTCTCTTTCTGAGTACCCGCACGCCATGCCGGTGCCCGATGAAAGCCGCCTGGACGCCATGTTCCAGGACCTGCAAGAGGAAACCCCGCCGCCCAAACCGTCCCAGCCCCACGCCCGGCCTCCAGGGGAGGAGGCACGGCCCCCCGGGGTGTTTTCCCGGCAATCGGATATGGACAGCCGGTTTTTTGACGAAGAACCCCCGGCGGCCAAAGAGGCCGAAGAACCCTACGATCCGGAAAAAGCCTACCTGGAGGCCATCTCCCTGTATGATGAGGAGGAACCCCTTCAAAACGAGGGGGGAGGCTCCCCGGCGCCGGTGGACGATTCCCGCCGCCACAAGCTGTTTCTCAAACCGGGGGACGCCCCCCCTCATCTGG
>JAOUFO010000123.1 GCA_029858165.1 Deltaproteobacteria bacterium
CCCGATCAGGGTGGACCCCCCGGCCTGAAAGCGGTAATAGACGCGGTCCGACCCCCCCCCCTTCAGGGGTTCCAGGGGAGAGACAGCCACGCCCAAAAGCCGGGCGGCCAAGTCGCTTAACCGGTCGGGGCCGGGCGGGTTTGTGGTGGATTCCATCCTTCAGGCTACCCTTAATCCGGGCCTTCGGCCAAGGGGGTTCTGGCAGCCCTGTGGTTTCTCCGTGTCAATTGTTCAGGTGCTTTCGGTTCTCCGTTGCCATTTGCCCTCTGGAATGGGATTTTAGTCTTCACCCGGTTGGATGAGCCAGAAGCCCTGAAAAGAGGGTTGGAGGCGACCGGTTTGTTTGATGAACCATTGGAGAATGTGTGGATATTTGGGAATTATACCGCCAGCGGGGGTTTGCCCGGCAGGCCACCGATGAAGGGGCCTTGAAAACCCTGACCGACACCGCCGCCGCCGGAGGTGGTGTGCTGACTGCCTACACCGGGTTTGACCCCACCGCTGATTCGTTTCATGTGGGCCATCTGATTCCCCTGATGGGGCTGATTCATTTTCAGCGGGCGGGCCACCGGCCCATCGTGTTGCTGGGGGGGGGCACCGCAATGATCGGGGACCCCACCGGCAAGAACGAAATGCGCAAAATGTTGACCGATGAGGAACTGGCCAAAAACACCGATGCGTTGCGCCGTCAGGCCGCCCGGCTGATGGATTTTGATTCCGGCAACCCTTCTGCCGCCATCATGGCCAACAACGGCGACTGGCTGCGCCAATGGGGGTATATCGATTTTCTGCGGGAAATCGGCCACCATTTTTCGGTCAACCGGATGCTGACCTTTGAAACCTTTAAAACCCGTATGGAAACCGGCCTGTCTTTTATTGAATTCAACTACCCCCTGTTGCAGGCCTATGATTTTTTGGAACTCAGCCGCCGTTACGATTGCACCGTTCAACTGGGGGGGGATGACCAATGGGCCAACATCATATCCGGGGTGGACCTGGTGCGCCGGGTGGAACGCCGGGATGTGTTCGGCTGGACTTTCCCATTGTTGACCACATCCAGCGGGGCCAAAATGGGAAAAACCGAAAAAGGAGCGGTATGGCTGGACCCGGAAAAAACATCCCCCTATGAGTATTACCAGTACTGGGTGAACGTGGATGATGCCGATGTGGCCAAATGCCTGGGGTTTTTTACCTTGCTGCCCATGGAGGAGGTGAACCGGCTTTCCCGGCTGGAGGGGGCCGAAATCCGCCAGGCCAAACAGGTCCTGGCCCGTGAGGCCACCCGGCTGATCCATGGAGAAGAAGAGGCCGCCAAAGCGGAAAAAGGGGCCAAGGCTGTTTTTGGCGGGGGGGGGGATATGGACCAGGTGCCTTCCACCACATTGGAGGCGGCCCGGCTGGCCGATGGAGTGGACCTGGCCGAGGTGATGGTTTCCGCCGGGCTGGCCAAATCCAAAGGGGAGGCCCGGCGGCTGGTTGATCAGGGGGGAGTCCATCTCAACGGGGAAAAAGTGACCGATGGGTTTATGCGGATCACCGCCGCCCATGGAAACCAGGGCCACCTGATGATAAAAGTGGGCAAGAAAAAATTCCACCGGGTGGTGGTGGCCTGAAACCCAAAAAAGAAAGGCCAAAAAAGAAAGGCGGCGCAAGCCCGGCCAAAAGGGCCGCAAGGCCCGTGCCGGTGCTGAAGCCGCTGGACAGGACGCCAAAAAGAAAGGCACCCGCCAGCCTGCGGCGTTTGGAGCCGTCAGGCGACACAACTCAGGGCTGTGCTGGTGCTGGACAGCGCCCCAGGGGCGCGCGAAGGGCGGGGGAGAGGGAAAATTTGCGGTTCTGGACAACGAGCAGGCAAAAAAGCCTGCGGGGGAGAAAGCCCCCCCGCGCCCCCCTTTTAAGGGGTGTGTAGAAAATGTAAACAGGGTCAAGGGAGCATTGCCCGCTTGTGGGGTTTGGGGCAACGCCCCAAAAATTGGTTTCAACTGAAAGGGAGGCAGTGCTTCCCTGATCCCGGATGTGATGATTATGGCCCTTGATCCTGATTCTACCCAGAACCCCCCGGAATTCCCCCCTTCAGGGCCGGACGTGCTGCCCCCTTTGGTCACCCAGGGGGACCCCCGGCTGGCCAAAGCCAGCGAACCGGTAAACCTTGCGGAGATTAAAACGGAAGGGTTTTTGAACAAACTGGAAACCCTTCACGAAGCGCTGATTGCCTATGAGGGGATAGGGATTGCCGCGCCTCAGATAGGATGGTTTGAGCGGGTGTTTTTTATGCTGTCCATGCCGGACGGGGTGGAAAATGAGGAGGAGGAAGGGGACCTGGAATGCTGGGTCAATCCGGTGGTGGTGGAAATGTCCCAAGAGCAGGGGTGGGCCTGGGAGGGCTGCTTGTCGGTGCCGGGCTTCCGGGGGTGGATCAAGCGGCCTCTGACGGTGAAGGTCCAGGGGCTTACCCTGCACGGGAAGCCTGTCACCAGGGAATACAACGGTTGGAATGCCAGGGTGTTTCAACATGAATATGACCATCTGGATGGCTGGCTGTACACTTACCGGGCGGCGGACCCCCGCCATATCGTTTCTCTGGAGGCGTTGGAGCACCGGGCATCCTGGCCGGAGGACTGGCCCGCCAAAGGGGCATCCGTTGCCCCGATGGGGGTGGTTCTGCCGGAATAAACCGGGCGGGGGGGGGGGGTTCAACCGAAACATCAGCCCCGGAAAAACAGACATCCCTGCGGAGAAAAACCGACTACCCGGCAAAAAAAAACAATGCGGCTGTTTGCTCCGCCGGGAATCCCAGGGGGTGAAATGTTGAAACAATCCTATAAAAAGGTTTTGGCCAGGCTGCTGAACAAGGCCTATGGGTTTGACCTGTTGGCCAACCCCGCCTTCCGCTCCAATCCGCCTCCTGTGATGGACACTCTGGAGGCATCCATCGCCAAATATTTTATGGTTTCCATGGCGGTGCATGGCATGGACAACAAACGGGTAAAAATCAAAGCCATGGATTGTCTGTCGGACCTTTTTCAAAAAGACCTGGGCAAAACCTACGGTTCCAAGGAAATGGAGGAAAAAATTCTGCCCCGGGTCCGGGAAAGGCTGGCCGAATACACCTCTCTGGTGCTGTCCAAAGAGGAAGCCGGGGCAAAACTGAAATACCTGGGGATTTGCATGGTGAACCATGTGATGGTGGAAAAACCCACCCCGGTGGAGGAACTGGCCGGAGGGTTTGTGTGGTATCCGGCCATCGCCACCGCCACCTCCAGGGAAATCGCCCGGTTGGAATCCCAAAAAGCCATCCGCTGGGGCTGGATATAAAATGAGGAAGCCATGAACCCCACCACTCCCCAAAAGGGGGCTTTGTTCCCCGCATCCAGCATGCCGGACCGGGATTGGTGGGATGCCCTGTGGCCGGACCCTGCCAAAGTGATGGCCTTGATGGGGGCTGCCCCCGGCCAACAGGTGGTGGACCTGTGTTGCGGGGATGGTTTGTTTACCATCCCATTGGCCCGACTGGTGAAACCCGGCAGGGTGACCGCCATTGAATTGTTGCCGGATATGATGGCGAAAGCCCGGGATTGTCTGGCGAAAATGGAAGCCGGGGGGTCCAGCGGGACCATCCGGTTTATCCAGGGGGATGTGATGGATTTGGGCCGGTTGGTGGAGGAAAAAGCCCATTGGATTCTGATGGCCAACACCTTTCACGGGGTGCCGGACAAACCCGGACTGGGGCGGGCGGTGGCATCCCGGCTGCTGCCGGGGGGGTGGTTCGGGGTGATCAACTGGCACCCCCGCCCCCAGGAGGAAACCACCGTGCTGGGGCGCCCCAGAGGCCCCCAAACGCCCATGCGCATGGCACCCCAGGCGGTGTTGGAGGAATTGCGGCCCGCGGGGTTTACCCGGATGGAGGTGGTGGAACTTCCCCCCTACCATTATGGGGCCAAGCTGTTTTTGTAAAATGAGGCCGGGGAAAAACCGATTTTGGGCGGCCCGCGAAAAATTAATTTTGTCCGTTGTGCATGGCAAACGACTGTGTTATATATGCGCAGGCACGAAAAGGAAGCACCCGGGCGGGGCCAAACCGCTCAACCAAAATTTTAAGGAGACTTAAAGCCATGGGACTGAAAGTACCCATTACCATTTTCCCGGCCACCAAAGTGGCGGTTCACCGCAACGAATACACCGATTCGCTGCAAAACATGTTTACTGAGGCCTACCGCACGGACGCCAATCTGTGCACCTACCACCGTTGGGAAACCACCAGCTATGTGGGGCCGTTTTCTGAACTGCAAGGCGGCTTCCTGTCCTACATCAGCTAGGCAAGGCCTTTGGGAATCCCCCCCATGGGGATTCCCAAACAGGCAATCCAGGCATGTGAGGTCATACACAGCGGACCTTCCTGGTTGTTGGGATGGTCTGCGGATGTGCGGGGAAGGTTTATCCGGTGATCTCCCGGAAAAATCCCCCCCCAGGGGAAAGGTTTGGGTTACAACCATTCCGCCGAAATCCCCGACGTTGCAGCCCATGGTTTTCCCCCTCTCCGATCTATTTTAACCCCCCCATCAGAGCCCGCTTCCAGCCCAATGGGCGCCTGTTTTTTGTAAACAATCCTATGCCATCCCATCCGCCAGACACCCTAAGGGTGAAAACCGGTCTTTCGGTAGAGGCTTTGGCCCCTTCTCTGGCGCAGATGGATCACACGGTGTTTCAGGACCCGGCCTGGGGGGAATCTGCCTACCGGGGTTTGTTGACTGGCGGTGGGGCGGAAGGTTGGCTTCTGGTGACAGAGGGGGGGGAACCGGCGGGTTTTTTGGTTTTCCGCCGGGCAGCGGATGAGGTGGAACTGTTGCGCATTGCCATTCTGCCCCGCTTCCGGCGGCAGGGGTGGGGCCGATGGCTGGTGGAGTCTTTCTGCGGGGTCATGGCCCGGCAGGGGGCCGCCACAGTGTTTTTGGAGCTTCGCGCCCAAAACCGGCAGGCCGCCGGGTTGTACCGCTCCGTCGGGTTCGTTCAGGCGGGACTTCGCCCCGGCTATTATTCCCACCCCCCTGAGGATGCCCTGATTTTTAAAAAAGAGCTGACCCGGAAAAACTGAGGGGTTTCAGAGCAGGAACGGTATTTTGTGTTCACAGCACCGGGCTGAACAGCCGGGCGAGGGATTGGGCGGCTCTGGCGTACCAGCGGCGGGAGGTGGCCTCGGCCAGGGTTACCTGGGTGGATTGGCCCATCTGGGCCGCGCAAAATCCTTCCAGAGAATGGGCCACCTGCCGGTTGTGAATCAACGCCCCCGCCTCAAAACTCAGCCGCAGGGATCGCACATCCATGTTGGCGGTGCCCACCGCAGACCAGTCATCATCCACCAGCAGGGCTTTGGCATGCAGCATCCCCTGATGGAACAGAAAAATTTTCACCCCGGCTTCTATCAACGGCACAAAGAAGGATCGGGATGCCAGGTCCACCAGGGAGTTGTCTGACCGGTGGGGGATGATGACCCGCACATCCACCCCTTTCAGGGCGGCATTGATCAATGCCGCCTGAAACGATTCATCCGGCAAAAAGTAGGGGGTCATCAGCCAAGCCCTTGTGCGGGCCGCGCACAACGCCCCAAAATAAATCCGCCCCAACACCCCGTGGTCCTCGTCCGGCCCGCTGGGCACCACCTGAACGATACCCCTGGTATCGGCCGGGACCGCATTTGAAGTTGGAAAGTATTCCCCCCCTCTTAAAGGCAGCCTGGATGAGAAACGCCAGTCCTCCATAAATATCCGTTGCAGGGTTTTGACGCTGGGGCCTTCCAGCCTAACGGCCAGGTCCTCCCAGTTGTCAAAC
>JAOUFO010000124.1 GCA_029858165.1 Deltaproteobacteria bacterium
CAGGGGAATCCCCCCCTGACCCGCATCGGACACACAGGCATCAACCCATGGAAGCCATCCGCCACATTGTGGAATCACAACAGTTTGACCGGGAATTCCTGGCCGAACTGTTTCAAAAATCGGATGAACTGGCCATCCTGCAACGGGTGAAAGCTCTGGATGGAACCACCATGGCCTCGCTGTTTTACGAGCCTTCCACCCGGACCCGGTTTTCGTTTGAGGCCGCCATGTACCGGCTGGGGGGCAACGTCATCACCACCGAAAACGCCCGAGAGTTCTCCTCGTTCGCCAAAGGGGAATCCATAGAGGACACCATCCAGGTCCTGGGGGGGTATGCGGACCTGATTGTGATGCGCCACAGCGAAATCGGAGCGGCCAAAAGGGCGGCGGAGGTGGCCCGGGTGCCTATCCTCAACGCCGGGGACGGGGCGGGGCAGCACCCCACCCAGGCCTTGCTGGACCTGTACACCCTGCAACAAAGGCTGGGCCGTCTGGATGGGTTGAAAGTGGCCATGGTGGGGGATTTGCGCTATGGGCGCACCGTTAGATCCCTGGCCTATCTGCTGGCCAAATACAACAACGTGGAATTGATTTTTGTGGCCCCGGAAGTGTGCCAGATGCACCACGATATTGTATCCTACCTGAAAGGCCAGGGGGTGGCCCTGCGGGAGGAAACAGACCTGGACCGCACCCTGGGCCAGGTGGATTGTGTGTACATGACCCGGATTCAGAAAGAGCGGTTTTTGGATTTGAACGAATACGCCCGGGCGGCGGATGCCTACCGGCTGACCCCGCAAAACGTCAGCCGAATGGCCGCCGGTTCCATTATTATGCATCCCCTGCCCCGGGTGGGGGAAATAGACCCGGAGGTGGACAAGGACCCCCGAGCCGCCTATTTTGACCAGGCCAAAAACGGTCTTTGGATAAGAATGGCGTTGATTTTGTATTCCCTCAAACATTGGGGGTAGAGTTTTGGAAGAAACCAAAACCTTTTTTTTGTCCCTGACGGAAAATACTTTGTCCAGGAACAAACATTTTGAGATGTTTGCCAATCAGGTGGGAAAACAGGCCCATCTGCGGTATAAAATGGTGCTGTCGTTAAAACGGGATGTCCAACGTCAAGCCGATTCTCATGGGGCCGCCTGCTGGGTCAGCCAAACTGTAGGCTGCCTGGTGTTTCACCTGCACAATCCGGCGGTCGGTTACAAACGCACGGCCATTTTGCAAGATTATGAATGGGATTGGCTTTCCCGCCAGCAGGGGGTGCGGGCTCTTATCCATTCCCCCAGGCTGGAAGCCTTCAGGCGGGACCTTTAAAACCAAAGGCCGCACTGCCACGGGTCCCGTACCCAGGAGCGTTTTATGCAATTAACCAAAGAAATTTTCACCAAGCTTAAAGAAGGGGTCATCTTCTTTAAGAACTTCAATGATGGTGAATTGCTGGCTTTGTTAAAATCCACTCAGCGGGAGGTGCTGAAGGACGCCGAAATCATCTTTAAAGAGGGGACCCAGGGGGATAAAATGTATATCGTCATCGGCGGCAAGGTGAAAATCAGCCGGATGATCGGCAACAAACAGGAGGAGGTGCTGGCCACCCTGGAAAGCGGCGCCCTGTTTGGCGAAATGGGCCCCATTGACCAATCCCCCCGCTCCGCCAGAGCCACCTCGGTGGGAGATACCGTTCTGCTGAGCCTGCGGGAGGCCATCCTGCGCCAAAACAATCTGGCCTTGGCCTACAAACTGTATAAAAACTTTGCCGTGATGCTGGCCGAAAGGCTGCGGGTCACCAACCAGCGGCTGACCGATCTTTCCGTTTCTGACCGCACCTCATCGGAAAAAATCAAAGGACTGGTGAAAAAACGAGTGGAGGAAGGGGGCGGGCTGAAAGGCACCAACCTGCGCAACGCCAACCTCAGCGAGGTGTTTTTGCACAACGCGGACCTGTCCAATTCCATCATGATAGACGCCAACCTTTCCGGGGCCAAAATGAAGCAGGCCAACCTGAAAGGGTGCAAGCTGGTGAGCGCCAACTTTACCGGGGCGGACCTATCCGGGGCGGACCTGTCCGGGGCCGATTTCACCGGGGCGGTGTTCAATCAGGCCACCTTTACCCAAACCAACCTGAAGGGGGGCAACTTCACCGGGGCGGACCTTTCTGAAGCCATTGTGGAACTCAGCGGCGGCTCGGCCAAAGCAGCCGGATAACGGTTGGTCTTTCCCCTTTTTCCCCCAAAACTGGTGCTTTTCGGGTGGCCCCACCCGGTTTTATTCATGGCTCTTTCAACACGGATGGTATGGAAAATCAAAACGACCAGATAAAAACCCGCCTGGAAAAACTGGAAAACCTGCGCCAAATGGGGATCAATCCCTACCCGTACCGGTTTGCGGCCACCCATTCGGCCGCGGGGCTGAACGCCGCGGGGGATGGGCTGGTGGAATCGGGCGGACCGGTGTCGGTGGCCGGAAGGCTGGTGGCCATCCGCCGCCAGGGAAAGGCCGCTTTTTGCCACATCAAGGATGACCACCACCGCATTCAGGCCTATGTGCGGGCCGATGAGGTGGGAGAGGCCGCCTTTGCCATGTTTGACCTGACCGACCTGGGGGATTTTGTGGGATTTACCGGCGCCATGATGCGCACCAAAACCGGGGAATTGACCTTGCGGGCCAAAACGGTGGAACTGCTCAGCAAAGCCATCCGCCCTCTGCCGGTCATCAAGGTGGAGGAGGTGGATGGGCATATTGTGGTCCATGATGAAGTGACCGATGTGGAATTCCGCTACCGTCAGCGCCATGTGGACCTGGCCACCAACGACGGGGTGGCGGAGGTGTTCATCCGGCGGGCCAAAATTGTTCAGGCGCTCCGGGGCTATCTGGTGGAACAGGGGTTTTTGGAAGTGGAAACCCCGGTGTTGCAGGTTCTCTACGGCGGGGCGGCCGCCACCCCTTTTACCAGCCACCACAAAGCGTTGGATATGCCTTTGTTTTTGCGCATTTCCGATGAGCTTTACCTGAAGCGGCTGGTGATGGGGGGGTTCAACCGGGTGTTTGAAATCGGAAAAGATTTTCGCAACGAAGGGATAGACCGCAACCACAACCCCGAATTCACCATGGTTGAATTCTATCAGGCCTACGCCGACTACACAGATATGATGGCCCACATGGAGGCCGTGTGGCAGCGATGCGCCCAGGCGGTCCATGGCAGCAACCGGTTTGAATATCAGGGGGTGATGCTGGATGTATCCAGCCCCTGGAAACGGATGACCATGGCCCAGGCCCTGGATGAATTGGCCGGAGTGAAAGTGGAAGGAATGAAGGATGCTGAACTGACCGCCCTGGCGGTGCAACACGGGGGGGACCCGGACCATATCCCCTCACGGGGGCTGGCCATCGCCCATCTGTTTGAAACCCTGTGTGAGGCCAAACTGATTCAGCCCACCTTTATTATTGATTTCCCCCATGAAACCACCCCCCTGTGCAAAAGCCACCGGGATAACCCGGCCCTGGTGGAGCGGTTTGAGCCTTACATTTTCGGGTGGGAAATCGGCAACGCCTATTCGGAGCTGAACGACCCCCAAAAGCAGAAAACCCTGTTTGAAGAACAGGCGGCCCGCCGGGCACACGGGGACCAGGAGGCCCATCCGTTTGACACCGACTTTGTCAAAGCCATGGAATACGGCATGCCCCCCATGGGGGGGGCGGGCATCGGGGTGGACCGGATGATTATGCTGCTCACCAACGCCTATTCCATCCGGGATGTGATTTTCTTTCCCACCATGAAGCCGGTAAAACCGGCCTGACAGGGCCACAACCCCTTTTCTTTCCGTGCGGTTTTGGGTATATCATACACAAGATATACGCTTTGAACCCCGAAAAGGAACACCAGAGGCCCTATGGCAACCCCCCCATTCAAATCGGTTTTTAAAGGCATCACGGCGGTTCTGTTGCTGGCCGGGGCGGGGCTGCTGGCCGCCTGCGGGGGAAACAATTCTTCCAGCGTAGACAATCTATCCATTTCAATGACCGATCCATCCTTGATCAAACTGAATTACAGTTTTTCGGAACAGAAAAACCCGGCCAGTCCTTCCGGGTACGACCCGGAGGTTTCCGCCACCACCGAGATGGTCACTTTTTATTATTTTGGGATATCCTACGGCACATATCGCTCCAGGGTCATTCATGCCCGGTCCGGCTACAGCAGCGGGGGGTGGGCCCAAGAAATCACCATCGCTTTCAGCAGCGACACACCCGGTTATTATTCCATCGGTCCCACTTATTGCAATGTCACCATCAAAGCGCCGGGCAGGGATTTATCCGATAAGATATCCGGGCAATGCTCCATCAACATCAACAAAATAGGCAAAGTGGGGGATGAAATCAACGGGAATTCAACCACGATCGGGATGTCAATACTCCCTTCCATTTATGATTCGGTTTCGTTGCTTACATTCAACATCAACAACCTGAATTTCAGTGTGATGCAAAACCCATAAAGGGCGGAGGGGGGGTAACCATCCCCCTGCCCTTAAATCCCTCCATATAATTCAAAAGGGTTTCCCCGCAGCCCCCACCTGTTTGTCCAGCCGAAAAATATGATTTCCTTTAAATCCCATAGGATTCAAGGGTACGTCCCTTTGGGTCGGGTTAGCACCGCTTTTCTTTTGGCTCTGTTTTGAGTATACATAAAGAAACATCCACGCTTTGAACCCCGAAAAGGAATACCAGAGGCCCTATGGCAACCCCCCCATTCAAATCGGTTTTTAAAGGGATCACGGTGGTTTTGTTGCTGGCCGCCTGCGGGGGAAACAATTCTTCCAGCGTAGACAATCTATCCATTTCAATGACCCCTATATCCCCCGGAACCACTCTGAATTACAGTTTTTCGGAACAGAAAAACCCGGCCAGTCCATCCGGGTACGACCCGGAAGTTTCCGCCACCACCGAGATGGTCACTTATAACAACGCCGGTGCCCCAATCGGCACCTATCCTTCCACGGTGATTCATGCCCGGTCCGGTTATGCAAACGGGGTGTGGGCCTTCCAAACAACCCTGGCGTTTAGCGGGAACAAACCCGGGATTTACTCCGGAATTGCTCCGAATTTGTGTAAAATCACCATCCAAGCCCCCAACGTGGATATATCCCATCAGTACGGAGGCACCTGCATCATCAATATTGACCAAATGGGAAAAGTGGGGGATGAACTCAAAGGGAATATCCCACCCGGTCTGGCTTCCCCTCCCACCATTACCCAAATGCCCTCCGGAGCCATGTTCAACATCAACAACCTGAATTTCAGCCTGTTGCAAAATCCATAAAGGGCGGACCCCTCTATCTTATTGGCGCAACACCCGCTCGTTTTCCAGCCTCAGGGTCAGTTTCTGGCCGTCAAAGTATTCCAGCAGGTCCACCGCGTGTTTGCGGCTGATGGCCAGCAGTTCCTTAAAATCAATGACGGTGATTTTCTGGTGCCGGGAAAGATACTCCTTCAGCCGGATGATGATATGGTCCACCACCTGGGGGGGATAAAACAGGTCCTCTTTTATCTGCACCAGCAATCCTTCCCGGACGGCCAGTTTTAACAGGGCGGTTCCGGTTTTTGCATCCAACCCGCAGGCGGTCAGCAGAGCGGTTTTGCGCTCCGGTTGCAGCCCTCCCAGAGCGGCCTGGGCTGCCAGGGCCTCCAATGCGGCGGACTGCCCCCCCCCCAGGGATTTTTCGTGGTCCGGCAACCGGTAGGCATGGCCCTGCAACACCAGCCGTCCCTGACGGGTGAGGCGGGCCAGTAGCTGGGCCACCTCTTTTTCGCCGTACAGGGCGGCCAG
>JAOUFO010000125.1 GCA_029858165.1 Deltaproteobacteria bacterium
TGTCCTTTGAAAACCGGCTGACCCCCATTCACGGGGGATATGGGGAGGTGACAGGGGTGGTGGTGGTGTGGACCGATATTACCGAACGCAAACGGGTGGAACGGTTGAAATCGGAATTTGTGTCCACCGTCAGTCACGAATTGAGAACCCCCCTCACCTCCATCCGGGGCTCTTTGGGGCTGGTAACCGGAGGGGTGACCGGCAGCCTGCCCCCCCAGGCCAAATCCATGTTGGATATTGCCTACAACAATTCCGAAAGGCTGGTGCGGCTGATCAACGATATTCTGGACATTGAAAAAATAGAATCGGGCAAAATGAACTTTGACCGGATGCCTTTGTCTTTAACCGCCCTGGTCAGCCAAACCCTGGAGGCCAACCAGGGGTACGCCAAAGAACACGGGGTCACCTTCCGGCTTCATCCATCCCCGGAGGAACTGCGGGTGGAAGGGGATGGGGACCGGCTGACCCAGGTGATCACCAACCTGCTTTCCAACGCCACCAAGTTTTCTCCCCAGGGGGGGGTGGTGGAAATTACCCTGGGCCAAAAACAGACCAAAACCGGAAAATCCCTGGTCCGACTGGAAGTGCGGGACCACGGGCCGGGCATTCCCCCGGAATTTCAACCCAGGATATTCCAAAAATTCGCCCAGGCCGATAGCTCCGACACCCGCCAGAAAGGGGGCACCGGCCTGGGGCTGAACATTTCCCAGGCCATTGTGGAGCACCACGGAGGCCGCATCGGCTTTGAAACCCATTCCGGTGACGGCACCACTTTTTTTATGGAACTGGATGAATGGCGGGCGGCCGACACCCCGGCGGAAATCCAACCGACTTTCACCCGACCGCGGGTGCTGGTGGTGGATGACGACCCGGATGTGGCTGGGTGGATGACCAATCTGTTGAATGCCAACGGAATGGACGCCGACAAAGCGGGGCGGGCGGGCCTGGTAAAAAACAAACTGCTGGAACACACCTATGCCGCCCTGGTGCTGGATATTTCCCTGCCCGATATGGACGGATTGAGCCTGCTGAAAGAACTGAAGGAAGAGGGCTTGCTGAAGGACCTGCCGGTGGTGATGGTTTCGGCCTATCTGGACAGCATCAACCGCAAGGAGGTCCAAGGGGCGGCCCAGATTCTGGAATGGATTGAAAAACCCATCAGCCGGGATTTTTTTCTGGAGGCCATCACCCATGCGGTGGAACATTCCAAAGGACGTATGCCCCAAGTGTTGCATGTGGAAGACGATGGGGACATCCGGGTGCTGGTGAAAACCCTGTTGCAGGGAATCGCCCAGGTGGATTCAGCCGAAACCCTGGCCGCCGCCAAACGGATGGTAACCTATAAAGACTACCATTTGCTGATTTTGGATGTGGGGCTGCCCGACGGCAACGGGCTGGACCTGATGGAGGTTGTCAAACAACAGGGAAAAAGCGAAATTCCGGTGGTGGTGTTTTCTGCCCGGGAACTGGATAAATCCGGCCAAAACAAAGTGGCCGCCGTTTTGGTCAAATCCCGGACCACCAACCAGCAGTTTGTCCACGCCATCCAATCTGTATTCCATCAGCCCTACCCGAAGGACCCTCAGCCAATCCCGGAGGAATCCAACCCCATCCCCAGCGGAAAAACCGCCGGAACCGCACAAAAATAAATGGTGCGGAATAAAATAAATATGGCATACCTTAAGGAAAGGATGACCCTATGACGGACCAAACATTGCAAAAAATCCTGCTGGTGGAGGATGAGCCGGATATTCAGGCGGTGGTAAGGCTTTCTCTGGAGGCGGTGGGGGGGTTTACCCTGGAGGTGGCCAGCTCCGGCAGGGAGGCCCTGGCCAAAGCCCCGATGTTTTTGCCGGACCTTATTCTGCTGGATGTGATGATGCCGGGCATGGACGGCCCCACCACCCTGGGGGAACTCCGCCGCCTGCCCACTGTGGCCCGCACACCCATTATTTTTATGACGGCCAAAGTCCAACCCGCCGAGGTGGCCCATTACAAAGAACTGGGGGCCATCGGAGTGATTCACAAGCCCTTTGACCCCATGGCCCTGTCCAAGGCGGTCACCGACATCTGGGAGCAACCCCATGGCTGACCAAAAGGACGATTTTGAGGAATCTTTCGCCCTGTTGAGGCAAAACTACCTCCAAGCCATGATCGGAAAAATCCAGGAGGTGGAATCTGCCTGGAATCTGGTACAAAAGGCGGACAACCCCCGGGAACACCTGAAAACCCTGTATCTGCTGGCCCACAATCTTTCCGGCTCCGGGGCCATTTATGGGTTTTCCGCCCTCAGCGATTCCGCCCATCAACTGGAAATTCTGGTCAAACCCATCCACGAAGGGGGCGGCCTGCCGGACGCCGCCCAAGCCCAACAGATCCATGAACTGGTGGGCCGGATTCAGGCCGATTCCAAGGTGCCCTCCGCTCCGCTGGCATAACCTTCCCCACCGTTTCCCCCCCCCTCCATTGATGCCACAGATTGTTTTCCGGGACTTTTGCCCCTTGAAGGCGGCTCTCCGGTCTGGGTTCGCCTTCCGGGCCATGGCATGGGGGCTTTTCTTTTGGGACGGGTTTATTCCATAATGGACGGCGGACTTCCGGCTCCCCCTCCCGGAAAATCCGGCCCCCTGGGCGGCCAAACACCCGGCCTGCGTTCACCCTGCGACCCCCGTCAAAAGATGACCCGTTCCCCTGATAACAAAAACTCCCCGCGGCTGGTGGATTTTGAGCCTGCGGACCTGGCCCTGCTGAAGGAGTGGATGTCAACCGGGAGAGTCTCCCCTGAGCAAAAATTTGAAGGGGTGGAAAATTCGGGAATGTCAGGACCTTCCCCAGGTCCACGGGGGTCCCCCCGCCGCCGGGGAAAACCGGGTCAGGAGGATCCCCCGGACGCCGAATTGGACCTGCACGGAAAAACCCGGGAGCAGGCGGTGCGCGCCCTGCAAAGCTTTATCCTGACATCCCGGCGGCAGGGGTTGCGCCGGGTGCTGGTCATCACCGGCAAGGGGCACCATTCGGGAGATGAAGGGCCGGTCCTGGGGCGGCTTGCGGCCCATTGGCTCACCAAAAACGGCACCCCGTATGTTTGGGATTTCCAGCCCGCCCCCCCCCGCCTGGGGGGGGATGGGGCCTTGGTGGTCCGCCTGCGCCGCCTGCGGGAATAAAACAGCATCCGCCCCCCAACATCCTTTGGGTTTGCCCATCCCCCCAACCTGCTGTGCCTGTTTTCGGGAAATGAAGCGGTTATACAGAGGTCTCAAACCATGATATGATTTTTCGTCGCGGCCATTTTCGCCCAAACCAGGCCGCCATCATGCCCCCTGCCTGCCTTACACCAAAGGTCAGGGCCAAAGCAGTTGTTGTTCACCATTGAAGGGGATTTTGCACCCGATGACCAAACTTCAAAAATTACCCGGCAATCTGGCCGCCGTGTTGACCTTCGGGCGGCCGGTGCTTGTATTTGGGGCCTTTGCCTGTGCCTTGTGGGTAATGTTCACCCATTACCCCCCCGCTTACATGCTGGGGTTGTCGTTTTTGATCCTTTCCATGCTGTTTGACTGGATAGACGGCTGGTTTGCGGTACGGTTTATCCCCCATTCCCGGCTGGGGCCGTTGGTGGACCGCATGATGGAGCGGATGGTGTACGCCATTATTTATCCGGTGCTGGGGGCGGGCATGATCTGGCGGCTCAACCGGCTAAGCCAGACCGGATTGGAGGAGGGATTCGCCAACCATCAATTGCACGCCCTGTTTGTGGTGGCCATCGGGGTGTTGGTGTTGATGCGCAACCAGTTTGCCAACTTTCTCATCAGCTTTGCCCACAACCGGGAGGGAGAGGTTGAATCCTTTGAGCTGAACCGGTTGCGGACCTTTGTGGCGGCCCCCATGGCGGTTTTGCTGTACGCATACGCCTTTTATCTGCCCACCGACGGCTGGGAATCCTTTTACCGCATGTTGGATTGGCTGGATCAGGTGCCTTTAAGGGTGCTGTTTGTGGTGGAAAGCCTGTTTTTGATCATCAACATCGTGTCTCTTACCGGCAACATCCGCAATTACGGCATGTTGGCCGTGGATGACATTTGCGAGGATGATGAAATTCTCCGGCGGCGCATTCTTTCAGTATTCCCCAACACCATCACTTTGATGAACGGGGCCATGGGAGCGGCGGCAGTGGTGTTTGCCAATTTCGGCAGGGTGCGGGAGGCCACCTTTATTCTGTTGGGGGCGGCTTTTTTTGACAAACTGGATGGCACCCTGGCCCGACGGCTGGGGCTGACCCAGCCCTTGGGAAACAAACGGGTGACCACCGGCGCCCTGTTGGATGATTTTTCGGACCTGATCAGCTTTTGTCTGGCCCCGGCGGCAATCTATTACACCGTGATGACCGCCATGCCCCCCGGAGTGGCCGACGGGTTGCCCCATGGAATGATAGCCCTGACGTATGCCTTGGCCGGGTCCGCCCGGCTGGTGTATTTCACCCTGGATAAAAACCCCATCCCCGGGTTTTTCAAAGGAATGCCGGTCCCCGCCGGAGCACTGATGGTGATCGGCCCGGTGGAAATCGCCGGGATGATGTACAAATTGGGCAACCCCGATATGGCCTTGTGGGGGATGATCGCCGCCGGGACCATGGTGACCGCGGCCCTGGCCATGAACCTGTACCCTGTCCGGTTTTTGCACTTTGGCCGCCTGATGGGCCGCCACCCAGCCATCACCTGGGGGCTGGCATTGCTCTCCCTGGTGCTGGTGTTCACCCCCTACCTGGGGCTGGCGCTGATGGCATTGACCGGAATTTATCTGATCTCCCCCGTGTTCACCCGCCGCATTGACCCCAGGGTGGCCGCGGTGGAAAGCCGCGCACCCAACCCCAAAACAGCAAAAAAATTCCGATAACCCCGGCGGGCAGGACGGCCCCCATAACAGGACGGCCCCCATAAGGGGGCCGGGTTCCCCACCCCGGGAGGATTCCCAAGGCAAACCTGTCAGGAAAATCAATCGTGTAAGAAATTACCTCGCCGCCCTTGATTTTGCGACTTGCCTTTGGCCGCGATTCCCATTATTTAAAAGAGAACAGTCCCCTTTATCGGGGAACAGAATCGCGGGCTCAACCGTTTTTTCTTAGACCACTTTTTCTTAGACTTCGGGCTGACACCCCCCAAGACCCCCAATAGACAGGGCCTGATCACCCGGCGGCACAACAACCCGGCACCCACAAGGATGACTCCCATGAGCGATATGGATATTGACTTCAAAACCCCCATCAGCCGACTGAACAATCCCCAGAGAATTTGGTTCGCCACCGCCCTGACCGCCATGATTCTGGCCGACGGGGATATTGCCCGGCAGGAAGCGGAGTTTTTGGTGAAGGTGCTGGCCATCGTGCGGGACAACCAGGAGGTGGACCGGCTGAAGAAATTTATCCAATACAAAACCGTCCCCACCCTTTCCAAGCCCATCGGCATAGACCGCAAGCTGGGAATGGCCATCCTGGTGGACCTGGTGCGCATTGCCGTATCGGATAAAGACTTTGCCGACAAAGAAGAAAAAATGATCCGCTTTGTGGGGGAAAACCTGGGGTTCACCAACAGCGAAGTGGATACTCTGGTGGCCTATGGGTTTGAACTGATGGGCAAAATGGAAGCCTCCTAACAAAGAAAGGCCAAAAAGAAAGGCGGCGCAAGCCCGCCCTAAGCCGCCGCAAGGCGGATGGCGGTGCTGAAGCCGCTGGACAGCGCCCCAAAAAGAAAGGCCAAAAAGAAAGGCGGCGC
>JAOUFO010000126.1 GCA_029858165.1 Deltaproteobacteria bacterium
GGGATGAAGGCCTCCAACAGGCTTGCCGAGCCGTTCATTTTCCAATTTCCAACAATTCTTTTGCTCACAGGATCCGCTTATTCAGGGGGTTTGGGTTGGGGCCTGAAATTCCATGGGTTTTTGGCGCGGGCTTCATCCAAAATCAAAGTTATTATAGTCTTGTTTTTCACCCCTATTGTCAAGGCGCCAAAAGAAAACCAGCGAAAGCCAAAGAAAAACAGAGAAAACCCCATTGAATTCCAAAGGGCCCCCGAAACCCAGGGGCAAATTGTTCGGCCCCTTTTTTGTTACCCCTGGGTTTGGCTTTCTTCCTCAGGGGTTGGATTTATCCTCCCGTTTCATGATTTCCCGTAAAAAGGGAAGCAGGCCGGGCCTTAGGTCCGGACGGGAAAGTCCGTATTCCACCACGGCCTGCATATAGCCGTTGGGGGAGCCCACATCCAACAGATGGCCGTCAAACCGTTTGACCACCACTTTGTCCTGAGCGGCCAACAGGTTGATGGCGTCCGTCTGGGTGAACTCATGATCGCCGATAAACCGAGACTGTTCTTCTTTGAGGGCTGAAAAAATCTCCGGGGAATACAAATAGCGGCCATAAGTGACCAACCGGCTGGGTTCAGTGCCCATGGGGGGTTTTTCCACCACTTTTTTTACATATTCAACCCCCCCTTTTGGGGGGCCGGTGTCCACCACGCCATAGCGGGATATATCCCCCTGGGGGAAATCCTGAACCGCCAGCACGGTGCAACCGGTTTTTTGATACACCTCTATCAATTGACCGGAAAGAGAGGGCCCATTGATGAGAATATCATCCGGATAGGCCACCACAAAGGGAGAATCCCCCACAAAGGGTTCGGTAAGCAACAGGGCATCCCCGGTGCCTGCCATATGTTTTTGGCGGATAAAAAACACATTGGCATCCACCGGGTCTATCAGACGGAGTTTTTCCACCACCCCTTCGCCGGTAAAGGTGACTTCCAGTTCCACCTCCCTGTCAAAGTAGTCTTCCAGCGGTTTTTTCCGCCGGGAGGTGACCACCAGAATGTCATTGATCCCGGCATCGGTCATTTCTTTGATGATGAGTTCCACCACCGGGGTATCCACCAGGGGAAACATTTCTTTGGGGATGGTTTTGGTGGCCGGTAAAAACCGGGTGCCATATCCTGCCGCCAGAATCACGCCTTTCATAAGCATCCTGTAAATCGGTTGTGAATGGTAGTGGGTGGCCACAACAAAGCCCCCCCCAGACAGGCGGGGTTTTTGGGATGAACCATAGCAAACGGGGTTTCAGTCAGAACAATAACAGATGGGTGATGGACAGGTAAACCACGATCCCAAGAATGTCGTTCAGGGTTGTTAAAAAAGGTCCGGTGGCCATGGCCGGGTCAAACCCCAGCCGTTTTAGCCCCATGGGGATGGATATCCCGATGATGGCCGATACCCCCACAGCGGAAAAGGTGGAAAACCCCACCACCAGGGCGATCTGATGGCTGCCGGTCAAAATCTGGATGCCGACCACCAAAATCAGGGCGACCAGCAGGCCGATGTTGATGGACACGAGCAGTTCCTTCCCCATCCGTGTCCAATAATCCTGAAGTTGGACCTCTCCGGTGGCCAGACCCCGTATCACCAGAGAGGAAGACTGGATCCCAAAATTGCCCCCCATGGCCATCACCAACGGAACAAAAAAAGCCAGCCGGGGCAAAACCGAAATCAAGGCAATGTAGTGGTTTAATATCATGGCGGAAATAAACAATCCGCTTAAGGCAAACAACAGCCAGGGGGTCCTGACCCGAAGAGATTCCCAAATGGAAATGGTGAGAATTTCCTCGCTGCCGGTCCCCGCCAAACGGCCGATATCCTCGGCGTGTTCCTCCCCGATCACATCCACCACGTCATCCACCGTAATCCGGCCGATCAACTGTTTGTGCTTATCCACCACCGCCAAAGTCACCAGGTCGTGATCCTGGACCATATGGGCCACCTCCTCCTGGCCCAATTCCGCCTCCACCGCCACCACATCGGGGTTCATGATATCCCCGATCAACTGCTGGGGGTCGGCCAGCAGCATTTTCCAGGTGGGGATCTCCCCTGCCAGATGGCCGTGGGAATCCACCACAAACACCGAGAAAAAATCGTCCATCCCCACCCGTTCCACATAATAACGGATATGGTTGATGGCGGCTTCCACCGTTTGGGATTGACGCACCCGCACCACATCCGGGTCCATAATCCTGCCCGCGGTGCCCTCCGCATAACTCAGAAGCACCTTCACTTCCTCCCGGGCCAGAGGGGCCATCCCGTTCAACACATCCAGCCCCCGCTCCGGGTCCATCAGGGAGATCATGTAGGCGGCATCGTCCGGCTCCGCTTTTTTGAAATAGTGGAGCAATGAATCCAGAGGAATTTCCTGCAACAGATTGTCCAGATAGGACTCGCTCAGATTGTTCAACACATCCAACGCCTGATCGGCCTCCATCCGTTCCAGCACCACCAGTTGTTCCTCAAGGGTTAACATGTGGAAAATGCTGGCGATTTCAACCCCTTCCTGTTCGGCACACAGAGATCGCAACTGGTCGGGCTGGTTGGTTTCCAGGTGGTTGCGAAGGGTTTCCAGCAGATTTTGTTTGCTTTCTTCCATGACCGGCGGTTTCGGCTTGGTGTGGGGCAGGAGGCAAGGGGCCTTATCCGGCCCGCAGCGGGTTGTGCTTTCAACAAAGACGGCCAAAATCATCCGATGGTTGGAGGATGGATTATTGGCCCTTCAACAGGATATTCCGGTAAAACGCCTCTGATTGACTTCCCGTGTCATCCGAATCAATTTGCAGGCTTATCAGAGCTTTGGCTTTGGGCAGACTGCCAAACAGCCGGATGTAATCGGCCCGGATGTTTCTTTTTTCAGCGGCCCAGGAATTCAGCGGGTCTTTGTCCGCTGAACGAAGAATGATGTATTTGGAATCTTTTCTTTTGGTGGAATCCACCTCCATTCCCACTGGACCTTTGTTTTCCCACAGGTAACACAAGGTTTTGGAGTTCAGCAGGCTGGGGTCCACCACCACGCACATGATGCCGGCCTGATCATCTTTTTCCTTCACCCGGATATCCCCGCCGACGGGTAGCACGGCCATTTTCCATTCCCAACTCAGCACCGGATAATCATCCAGCAGGAAGGTAAAGTCGTTTCCAAGGGAAAAGGAATTATTCTTGCCGCTTTTTAAATGGATGTAATGATCACCCGTGGCCGGATCATGAAAAAAATGGTAAAAAAACATATCCCCGTCAAACATCAGGGGGGCCCACTTTTTTTTGCCCCAATGGGGGGGAAGTTTACCGGGGGAAAACGAATGGTCAAAGTTATCCAGCTGAACCTGAATCCCGGATGTTCCTGAAAGGGAATCCCCCCCTTTGCCCCCCGCCAGTATCGGGGCGGCAGATTGGGTGGAACCTCTTGTTGCGGGTGGGGTGGCTCCCCCTGCCGGAGGGGGGGTTTGGTTGTTCTGACAGGCAGCCAGGACGGCCGCCAAGGCCGACGCCAAGAAAAAAAGGATGGTTTTTCGTGCTGAAAACATTGAATTTATGGGAGAGTAAAAAGTGAGATTAGTCTTTTTCTTCCCGGAGAGAAAGAATCAGGAAAAACAGGCCGGTTCCAGCAAATCCGGCACCGATAAGCCACAATACACCCCCGAAAACATCTTTCAGCAGCCATAGCAGAATGGCGATAAACAACGCGGCAATGCCCTCACCATACCGTTTGAGGTATAACTGAAGACCGCCGTATGCCGTCAACGCAAAAGGGGCGGCAAAAGGCAGCACCCATTTGAGCAACACCATCACCGCACCGGCCACCAACAGGGAGGTTCCTCTGGAAAAATCCTGGTTGTCGGGCAGTTGAAATTCCGGTTTATCGGACATGACCTTGCCGTTGGAGGGGATTGACGGGCTGAACCATCCTCCAAACCCATCTATGGAGCGGGGCATGGGGGAAATTTGAATGTGACGGCAGTGGATATACCGGGAGGCCCGTGACAAACCCGCCGGTTCTCATCTTACATACCCTACCACACCCTTTGATTGGAAGAAACCATGTTGGAACAACTCACCGAAGAGGAAAAACAGCTTTTGGCCCCTTATGTCACCAACCTGGACGGTTCGGTGTTTATGCTCACCAACCTGCCGGAAGTGGTCAAAGGGGCGCTGTTTTCCCGTTATTCCAGGTCCTCCCTGGGGTTGCGGCGATTGCTGCTGAAGGAGTTTTTGCAGGACCCGGAATCTGAAATGACGGCCATCAGCGGCGGCGGCGGGGTGGAACGGGCAGAAACAGCCCAAAAAGGGGTGGAGCGGGCCCAAAACTTCTACGACCGGATTTTGGACGGCTATGGGGATGATTCCATCGGAGAGCTGGGCGGGGGCCATCTGGCCCTGGAGGATGTTTCCATGATCGCCACCAAAATCCTGGAAGACGCCCGGATCGGAGGGTCGCCTTTGGAAAAATCCACCCGCTATGTCTCCTTTGGAGAAAAACACAACGGGGATTACCTGTTTTACAAAGAACCCCGGTTGATGGCCTCGGACCACCGGGAGCGGTATCTGGCCCATTGCCGTGAATTGTTTGATACCTACCGGGATATGGTGCCCCCCATGGTGGAATCCCTTCAGGGCAGGGTTCCCCGGGAGGAGGCCATATCCGAGGCGGCCTATCAGCGGGCGGTAAAGGCCAGGGCCTTTGATGCTTTGCGGGGATTGCTGCCCGCCTCCACCCTGACCAATATGGGGATATTCGGCAACGGACGTTTTTTTGAAAGCCTGCTGGTGCGCCTCAGACTGTCCGGTTTGGCGGAAACAGAAGCTCTGGGGGAAACCATGTTTCAGGAACTGTCCAAAGTGATTCCCTCCTTTGTGCGCCGGGGCGAAAAATCCCACCGCCATCTGGCCGGATTCGCCGGGTTTGACCAAGCCCGCCGGGCGTTGCTGGGGGAAATAGGCCAAACCGCGCCCGGGGCCGACTACCCCCCCCCCGACGGCCCCCGGGTGAATCTGGTGGACTGGGACCCCGATGGAGAGACCAAGGTGCTGGCCGCCCTGCTGTACCCGGATTCAGCCCTGGACCTGACCGCCCTGCGCCAATGGGCCAAGGGGGTGGATGATGCCCAAAAGGACCGCTGGTTCAGCCAAATGGGGGATATGCGGGCCAACCGCCGCCACAAGCCGGGCCGGGAGACCGAAACGGTGCGTTACACCTTTGACCTGCTGGGGGATTTTGGCATGTACCGGGACCTGCAACGCCACCGCACCCTGACCCAGTGGCGTCAGCCCCTATCCACCCGTTGGGGATACGCCATGGCCGATGAGGTGGCCGAAGCCGGGCTGGATGGGCGCTACCGGGAGGTGATGGCCAAATCCGCCGAAGTGTACGAGGCCATCCGGGCCGATTTCCCGCTGGAGGCCCAATACGGGGTGCCCATGGCTTACCGCATCCGCTGGTCGGTTCAAATCAACCTGCGGGCGCTCATCTGGCTGGTGGAACTCCGCTCCCAGCCCCAGGGCCATCCCGCCTACCGCTGGATCGCCCAGCAAATGGCCCAAAAAGTGGCCCAGGTTCATCCCCGGCTGGGGGGGTTGATGCGGTTTGTGGATATGGGGGCCTATCCTCTGGGGCGGCTGGGGCAGGAGCAAAAACTGGAGGAAAAAAGACAGAACAAACCTGAAAAAAAATAAGAACCCAAAAGAAAGGCAAATAGCCCGGCTAACGCC
>JAOUFO010000127.1 GCA_029858165.1 Deltaproteobacteria bacterium
GCGGGTGCGGCGGGTTTGGCGGACATGGCCCGGTCCATCCTGAAGGAAAAATCATCCCCGCCGGACCGGCTGGCCCGCCACCTGTTGCGCCATTCCGATATTTTGGCTTTGGGCCGTCTGGCGGATAAAACCCGGTTGGGCCAGACCCCCCCCGGTGAGGATGTGCTGTCCGAACTGGATACCCGATACCGGTTTGTCCAAACCGGGGATTTTGTCCGCCACAACGAATGGATTTCCCAATGGCACCTGGAAAAAGGGATAGACCCGGGATTGACCAATCCGAAAGGGTTGCTGGAAATGGCCCGGTTCCAGGTGGTGGAAGAACTGGTGTCGGCCCTGCCAAAAGGGTCCCGGGTGTTGGATTACGCCTGCGGTCAGGGACACTTCACCTTGGCGTTGGCCGAAAAACACCCGGATTTGTTTTTCCACGGGGTGGATATTGCCCCGTCTTCCATTGGGGTGGGCCGTCAGAAAATTGTGGAACGCAAGCTGAACAACGTCTGGCTGTTTGACGGCCAGGCCGAAAACCTGGATGGGGAGTTTGATCTGATTCTGGCGTTGGAGGTGATGGAACACGTCCAGGAGCCGGGCCATTTATCCAACCAATTGGAACGGGTGTTGGCCAAAGGCGGCGCCCTGTGTCTGACGGTGCCCTATGGCCCCTGGGAGGCGGAAAGCTATGACACCATGCCGTTCCGGGCCCACATCCACCATTTTGACCGGGAGGATCTTTCCGCCCTGTGGGGTCACAAACCGGATTACCGGGTGATTGCCGTGCCATCCCGCCATACGGAAAGGGATGAGCCTTTGGGGGTGTACCGGGTCACCTTTGGGGCGGGGGGCGGCCCGGCGGGGTTGTTGGATTGGCAGGCCCATCTGGAGCGCCAAGCCCCCAGAGAAACCGTTTCGGTGTGCATGATTGTCACCCCCAAGGGGTTGACCCTGGCCCGGACCCTGGAAAGTGTAGGGCCCTTTGCGGACCAACTGGTGATTGGGGTGGACGGCCCGGAAGCCGAAGGCGGCCCGGCCTGGGATATTGCCCGGCGGTATGGGGCGGAGGTGTTTTCCATCGCCTCCCCCCTGAAAACGGGGTTTGATGCCGCCCGCAATGGGACCCTGGAGCGGGCGGCCTGCGATTGGGTGTTGTGGATTGATGATGATGAGGTGTTTGAATGGCCGGAAAGGCTGATCAAATACTTAAGGCCCAACCCTTACCAGGCCTACGCCATCAAACAACACCATTACGCCGTGGAGCCGGAAGGGATCATCAAAACCGATTATCCCGCCCGGCTGTTCCGCAACAAACCCGGCATCCGGTTTTTCGGGGTGGTGCATGAACACCCGGAAACCGCTCTCAACGAGGGGCTGGGGCTGGTGTTGATGCTGCCCGATGTGGCCATCTGCCACAATGGATACGACACCGAGGATACCCGGCGCAAACGGTTTGCCCGCAATCTGCCCCTGATGGTCCGGGACCGGCAAACCTACCCCCAAAGAATTCTGGGCCAGTTTTTATGGATTCGCGACCTGGCCCAAATGAACCGCTATGCCCTGGAGGCCGGAGGAGAAATGACCCCCGCCATTCACAAACGGGCGGTGGAGGCGGTCTCCCTGTGGCGGGACCTGGTGGCCCGGGACCAGTTGCGTATGGCGCTGGATGCCCTGCCTTATTATTCCGATTCGGTGATGCTGCTCACCGGCGAAGGAATCGCCTTTGAACTGGCCCTGGGGGCGGGCCGGGCCGGGGTGGGGGATACCCAACCTCCCCAAGCCCCCCAGGTGCGGGGCAGGTTTATGGACACCGGGGATATCCACAACATCACCCGGCTGATGCTGCGGGAAAAAACCCAATTCCTTGAGGAGAAATACTTCTGATGGCCTACGCCACCCTGGCCGATTTCAATGGCCGCTATGCCACCCGGCTGACCGATGCCGAAATCAGCAGCCATGTGTTGCCCTATGGCTCCGCCCGGCTGGAAACTCTGTTGGCCCATGGGTTTACCGTGCCCTTTTCCAACAACAACGTGACCGCCAGGGATATGGCTTTGGATTTGTCTTATCTGTTGGTGCTTCGGCGGGGCAAGGCTCCGGGGGATTACAAACCCCTGGAGGAGGCCGTGGAAAAAAGAATCCAGGCCCTGCTGGAAGGGCGGGAGGCCATGATGACCGATGGAGGCCAGCCGCTGTTTTCCAGCATTCCGCGGGTGTGGGGCAGCACGTCGGCCTTCAAACCTGTTTTCGGCCTGGGGGATCCCCTGTCCCAAAGGGTGGACCCGGTCCGTCTGTCGGGGGAGGACATCCCATGATCACCCTAAAAAGTTTACCCGAACTGTCCGCCGCCAGGGGGCGGGCGGCCCAAATCCGGGATCGGCTTTCCCGGTTTGGCCGACTGCATGAATCTTGGGGGCAGGAGTTGCTGGGTTTCACCCGGCGGAATTTTGAAGCTCAGGGAGCCTTGTTGGATGAGTATCCGGGGGGATGGCCCCCGTTGGCCCCTTCCACGGTGTCCGCCAGAAAAAAAATCTTTGGCGCACCAGGATCCATTCTGGCGGCCACCGGGCGGCTGCGGCGGTCCATCGGGTTTCAGGCCGATTCCCGGCGGGCATCCTTGTTTACTCCGTTGGAATATGCGGCCCGGCATCAGGATGGGCTGGGGGTCCCCCGGCGGGCCATTTTTCCGGCCCCGGCTCAGGTCATCCGGCTGGTCACCCCCAAAACGGAAGCCTTTGTCAGGGAGGCCCTGGAATGATTCATGTGGATTCGGTCACTTCCGCTTTGCACAGCCTGTTGTCTTCCGACGGGGTGTTGGTTTCCTCCGGCTTTACGGTGGTGGAAGGGGATGTGTTCAACAAGGACCCCAACCTGACCCCCTGGGTGGGGCAGTATTATGGCAGCCTGACGGTGGAGCCGCACACCCTGGGGGGGAATGGCCCGTGGAAAGCCGGTCTGGAAGTGTTGTTGTATGTGCAGGAGGCCAGCCACCGGTCCGGCCAGGAGGCGACCCGGCGGTTGTCCCAGGCCCAGGCGGCGGTGTTGGATGTGTTAAACCGCAACAAAACCATCGGGGATGCGGTGCTGGTGCTTTCATCCCTGGCGGTGGCCCCTTTTGAAAGAGAACTGGAAAAAAGCACCTGGCTGTTTACCAACGAAATCACCATCAAGGCGGAACTCCGGGGGTAAAGCTCCGCCGGGAAACCCCGCTTCACCATTGTATTCCGTATATTTCGCAGGAGAGGTTTTATGGCATACGGGCAATCGGGTCACATGGCCCTCCACTTTCAAAACAGTTTCGGCTTGTCCAATGTCACCTCGGCCCGGTTTATCCCTCTGGTATCGGAAAGCGTGATGGAAACCATCGGCCAGTTGGTGGAAAACAACCATTACGGCCGGTTGGCTGAATCGCCGGTTCATGAAGGGTTGCATGAAGTCTCCGGCGAGGTGCGCACCGAGGCCCACCCGATTGCGGCCGGGGCTTTTTTTAAAGCGGCTCTGGGCCAGTCCTCATCCTCCCCCTTGGGAGGGGCTTTTTTGCACACGTTTGTTCCGGTGCAGGCTGATTGGGACCCGGCGGCCGCTGTGCCCCCGTTTACCCTGGAAATCCATCGGGATGTGGGGTCCGCTTTTGTGTACGGTGACCTGCTGGCCAACACGCTTACCCTGGAAATTGCCCAGGGGCAGCTGCTTGCCGCCGGAATGACGGTGTTGGGCGGAAAGTTTTCTCAAAAAGCCTCCAGTCTGCCGGTTTATCCGGCGGGCCGCCCCTGGACCTGGGATGTGGTTTCGGCCGGGTACAACGGCGCCGGGGTCAGCCACCTCCGAAGCCTGACCGTAAAGTTTGACAACCGGCTGGCCGCCTATCACACCCTGTCCGGGGGCAAACACCCGGCCCGAATCAAACGCAACGGCTCTCAAACCATTTCGGTGGAAGGCAGCCTGCTGTTTGAAGACCAAAATCTGTTTTCAGAATTTATCAACCAGACCGAAAAACCGCTCACGGTCAATTTTGCGGGGGAAACCACCGCCGGAAGTTATTCCAACCTGCTGACGGTGGAGGTCCCCCGGTTGAGGTTTTCCGAATTCAAACCTTCCATGAACGGCGCCGGGGAACTGGAAGTCGGGTTTGCCGGCAAGGGGGTGTTTGATTCCGGTTTGGGCTACGGCCTGAAAATCACCCTGACCAACACCCAAGCGGCCTATTGAACCGGGAGAAACCATGGAACTGAATCTGGACTGGCGGCATGAGGAATCCGCCCTGTGGCCCGGAGTCACCTACCAACTCCGCCCGTTGAGGGTGTGGGCGTTTCAGGAACTGATGGCTTTTTGGGAAAGCCGCCCCCAACCGGAAGCCCGGGGGGATGGCCCACCGGCTGCCCGAAGGCTTGGCGCCGCCGATACCCTGGAATTTATGGCGGTGGCGGGGAAGGTGCTGCCCCCCCATGTGCGCCAGTTGCAGGGGTTGATTCTCATCCGGGATGGGGAAAAACATCCGGCCACCGTGGAAAGCCTGTGTGAGGAAACCCCTCTGACCGATCTGGCGGGAGAAATCCTTTCCCGATTGATCACTTTGTCGGAAATCCGCCCGGAGCGGGAAAAAAACTGAGACGGGCGGTCCGCCATTGGCGGTTGGGGTACCCTTTGGCCCCCGGCCCCGTGGCGGGGGGCCGCCCGGCGGGATATTGGCTGCGGCTGTTCGGTTTGGTTCACCGGAGGGGGCCTTCCGGTTGGACCCGGGTGGAATGGCCCGACGGCCGTCCGTTGCTGGCCCAGCCCTGGCATCAGGTGGCGGCTTTTGGAATCATATCCGATGAATGGGCGGCCATGGAATCCCAGGAGGCCCAGCCGACCCGGCGGCAAAGTTGACGCCCCCGCCAGAGGGTGGTAAAGGGCCAATAAGGGGGTATGAGGGGACTGTCACCGCTCTGATCCATGGACTCTTTCAGGATAAGGAAACCGCACATGGCCCGAAAATCCACCCTGGCGGGGTTTTGTCTGCCGGTATTGGTATTTTTGTTATCGGCAGGCTGTATGGCCCCCAAAATGGTGTCCGTCCCCCACCCCGACCGGGTGGACCCGGATACCACCCTGGCAGACCTGCAAACCATGTACACCGCCAGCGCCGATGATGACCCCGCCGGGCTGGGCCCCTGGGACCTGTTCTACCACGATTCCTCTTTCACCCTTTCGGTGTGGGAAATGGAGCGCCGGGAACTGGAGCGGGACCGCATCGCTTTTGCCCGAACCCCGGAGGAACACGCCGCCAAACTGGAGCATGAAAAGGGGGTTTACCGCCAATTCGTGGTGTTTCAGGGAGAGTTGACAGGCAGATTCAAGGAAGGGGTCAGTGCCCGGGCCTATGAAAACATCCAGGGTATTTATCTTTTGGATGATACGGGCCGCAAGTTCTATCCGGTTTCCATGGAGGACAATTACAAAAACAGTGTGGAAGGAAACCGCCTGTACCGCCAGAAAGAGGGGGACTACACCTTTAAGGAACGCAATGGGGATGCGGTGACGGTTTATACGGCCTATCCCCGGTTGATTTTCCCGGGGGAGGCGTTGACCGCCAAAACCCGTTCGGTATCCTTGTTTTTTGCCAGCGGGGGGAGGCTGGCCAAGTTCAGTTGGGTGTTTGAAGGCCCAAACAGGGCTGTGGGGGGCAGTCCAGGAGAAACCCGGCGGGGTGCCGCACGCATGTGGCGAATGCCGAAATAACCCCCGTTTCTGTTTTTGAAAAACCATGAAGCA
>JAOUFO010000128.1 GCA_029858165.1 Deltaproteobacteria bacterium
GACCCTTCGTTTTTCTCTTTCACCCACAGGTAAGAAACCTGCTCTATCAGCTTGGGGGTGATTTTATCGGCCGCGTTTTTAACCGCCGTCATGGCGGAAACCTTGCGGTCCATGTGGACCCCCGGCGAGCTGATGGTATCCGATGCGATGGCCTGATTGTTATCTGTCCGCACCACATCTATGCTTACCACCGCCTGGGTGCTGACAAACTGGCCCATCATCCCTTTTTGTTTGGTGGTGGCCATGCCGAAAATCACCAGATTGGCCCCGTTTTTCTTGGCCACCTTTATCACATCCTGTTTACGGATTTCCGCCCCTTCCATGGCTTTGTCCACCTGGTTTCCCCCCTGGATGGAATGGTAGTCTATAAATTTAAATCCCTTCATCAACAGCGTTTTGCGGATTTCCTTTTCCGCCACGCCGCCGGAATCCTGGCCATCCTCCCCCAGAATGGATTCCTTCACCACCACCATCACCGCGGGCATCCCCACCCGTTTGTACAGGTTCTCCAGGGAATCATTCATCCCCTTGATGAAATCATCCTTGGATACCTCCGCGTCTATCAACACCCGGTACAGTTCATCATCCCGGCCTTCCTTTACCACCTTGTAGGATTTGATAAACCCCTTGCTGGCGGTCAGGACTTCGTCCTTCACCAGATCAAAATTGTTCATTTGGGTTTCGGTGCTGATGATCACCCCCGATGCCTGCTCCACCGCGGTGCGCTGGGCCGCCTCCAGGGCTTCATCCCGGGCGCGGGCCGCATCTCCCTCATACCAGCTTCCCACCCCCTCCGCCTGCACCTTGGTGATGCCTTTGTCATCCGCCAGGGCAGGCACAACCCAAACGGCTGCCAATAGCCAGGCCAGGATGAAGAATTGAATGGGGGTTTGAACGGACAAGCAGGAAGATTTTGTTGTGTTGATTCTCAGTGCCATGGGGGTTCTCCTCGGGGGTTGGGAACATCCACCTTCAACCGCCCAGGAAGCAACCACACTCCTGACCGCCGCCGGTGGAAAAAGGGTAGTTCAGTAAACCATTTTGCGCCGTGTTTGCCAACCGGAAGGTTTACGAAACGACTCCTGCTCCCGATACCACCCACAGCCCTTTGTTTTCCACCGGGAACCACCCCTTTCAGGGGTTAAAACAGATATTTCGCCGTCAGCCCGAAGCCGGAATCGGCCAGCAGGTGGATTTCCGCCCCCACCATCAGCTGGTCATTGGGGTTGAACTCCACTCCGGCAAAAGCTCCCATCCGGCTTTCTCCCTCAAAGTCAATGGTGTCACCGTTGCGGGCATTGCCCCAAAAGGCCGAATAATCCACTGCCGCGTATCCTGCCATTTCGCTGCCCAGGGCAGCCGATACTCCAAAGGCCGCATCCACCAGATCAAACCCCACCTTGGTGCCTTCCGCGCTGCCTTCAGCCCGGTGGTAAGACAGCATCACCCCCATCCGGGAGGAGTCATCGCCGCCAATGGCCTGATGGTATCCGAACCCATATTCTGATCCACTGTAGCTTTTGGAGGAAACCTCGGGGATTTTGATGGATGTGTTTCCCACATACAGCTTCAGCATGGACTGGCTGGTCACTCCGTAATCCACGGTCACGCCCGTCCGGGAGAATTCCGCCTTGTAGGTTTCGGTGTAATACCCGTAAAACAGAATGGGACGGCTTGTCACACTGTATTGAATCCCCGCCCGTGCCCGGCCTTCTTCCAGATGGGGAACCGGATCCCCGTGGACCACCCCCAGGGCGTTCCCCGCCCCGAAGACCGCCAGATAACCCGCAACCAGCAACCCGCAGCCGACAAACCGTACTCCGTAAGCCTCAATGCCTTCTGTAAGCCATTTGCGCAACATGGTACACTTTCATCCCTTCCTGTCAGGGCGGGGTCAGGCGGCATGGATTTGTTCTGGTTTGCCCCGTGGGGTCCGGCCCGGATTGTTCTTTTCTCTCTGCCGCCACAATCCCTTCCCTTGGGCGCCGGATCACTTTGGGGGGAAACCCACCTTTATTGTATCACCAATCAAATTATGGGGGGGCTCAAAAAGACAAAACACCCCGGCGGCCAAAAAACCACCGGGAGGCAGGGGGGCTGTTAATTTTTTGTTAGACAGGCAGGAAGGGACTAATCCAGTTGAAGGGCGTCCTCGCCGATGGGATTGGGCGCGGGATTTTCCCAGGGCAGGGGTTGCAGCTCCCATTTGGGGCAGGCGTAATAAGACAGTTCGCTGTGAGTGGTGGGGAACCGGCCGCAATTGAAAAACCGCCAAAAAGGGGAATCGTATCCGGCGCACAGGGTGGTTTTTTTATCCAACAGGGGGCAGCTGATTTTATCGCAACAACGCATACAGTCGCCGCAGCTTTTGCCCGCTTTCCAATCTGAGCGGATGGCCGACAGGGTTAAATCAGGGGAGGTCAGGGGGGGGGCGGTCAGGGGGACATTAAACATAAATCCGCCGTTTTCCCCTTTGGCCACCAGCGGCATCAATTGCCATGCATGAAAAAACAACCCCCAACTTTGTTTAAAATACTTCCAAAACCGCCAATCTCTAAAAAACAAATGGGTCAACAGTGGGGCGGTTACCACCCCTCCGATAACGGTGAAGGTGGTGGTAACGATGTAAATGGTGAACAGGGTCCGTTGCAAAGCCCAAATGGATTTTTGAAGGGTCATGAAGTTCATTTTCCTTTCCGGCGCATGGTTCTCCTGGGCGCCTTTGTTTCAACAAGCATGGTCTATGCCACTTTTTTCCCTATTCCACAACCCGTGATCAGGCAAGGGATTGTGTGGGACAGGGAGGGGCGTGTTTTTTCCATCAGCGACGGATTTGGGTGCGTGTGAGTGACTGCAAACAAAGCACGGTTTTCCCCAAAAGACAACCGGAGATTACAGAACCAGGTCCACCCGCACCATGTTGGTGGCTTTATGCTCCGCAAAGGGCAGCCCGGCGGTCAACACACATTTGTCTCCAATATTCAGGCAACCCTGCTTTACCAGGATGGATTCCACTTGGAGCACCGCCTCGTCTATGTTGTCTGAAAGGTCGTTGGCGATGATGCCTTCTATGCCCCAAACCAGACACAGCCGCCTTAACACATCCTGGCTGTGACTGATGGCGAAAATGGGTTTGACGGGCCGGTGCTTGGCAATGGCCTGGGCCATGGCGCCGGTGCCGGTGATGCAGGCGATGGCCCTGGCATCCACCTGTTCCGAAAGGGTGCAGGCGGAAATGGCAATGCCTGCGTTGAAATGGAGTTCTCCGCTCCAACGCCGGAAGCGGTGAAAATGCGTGTCTTCATCCAAAGAAAGCTCGGTGGCCCGGATGATGCGGTTCATGGTGGATACCGCCTCAATGGGGTATTTGCCCGATGCGGTTTCGGCAGAAAGCATCACCGCATCGGTGCCGTCCAAAATGGCGTTGGCCACATCAGATGCCTCGGCCCGGGTGGGACGGGCGTTGGACACCATGGAATCCAGCATCTGGGTGGCGGTGATCACCGGTTTGCCCACATGGTTGCACCGGTGAATGATGCGCTTTTGGATGGCTGGCACCTCCTCCGCCGGGATTTCCACCCCCAGATCCCCCCGGGCCACCATAATGGCGTCGGTCACATCTATGATGGCGTCAATGTGGGTCAGGGCCTCCGGCTTTTCAATCTTGGCCACAATGGGAATCACCTTCCCTTTTTCCTTCATCAGCGCCCGCAGGGTGGTGATGTCGTTGGGGTGGCGCACAAAGCTCATGGCCACATAATCCAGGTTTTCCCGGATGGCCAGGTCCAGATCCTCGCGGTCCTTGGCCGAAAGGCTTTCCACCGAAAGAGGAACCCCCGGAAGGTTGATGCCCTTGTTGTTTTTAAGCAAGCCGCCCACTTCCACTGTACACACCACATCGGTTTCATTTTTTCTTTCCACCCTTAAGGCCAACAGGCCGTCATCCATCAAGATGGTGTCTCCGATGCGCACATCCCCCGGCAGCTTGGTGTAGGTTGTGGATACAATTTCGCTGGTGCCTTCCATTTCCCGGTTGGTGATGGTGAAGGGCCTGCCTTCTTCCAGTTGAGCTTCGCCCCCTTTAAACCGGCCCACACGGATTTTGGGGCCTTGAAGATCCATCAGGATGGCTACCGGCTGATTCAGGTCTTCCGAAGCCCGCCGGATATGGCTGATCACCTGAATATGGTCCGCATGGCTTCCATGAGAAAGGTTCAGCCGGGCCACCTTCATCCCGGCGTTAAGCAGTTTTTTGATGGTCTCATAGTCATTGCTGCTGGGACCCAGGGTGCACACGATTTTTGCACGGGTTTCAAACATGGAACAAAACCTTTCTTTAAACTGGCGGGAACCATTTCCCTGTTGATTTATTTTTTGCCGCTGGCCAATTTATATTTATAGACCAAACAAATGGAAAAGGGGAGCAAATTTGATAGACTGTCATACGCATCTGGGCCATTCCAGTTTTGACGCGGACCGCACACAGGTGTTGGAGCGGGCCGGGGCCGCTGGGATTCAACGAATCGGCCTGGTGGGGGAGGACAGCCTGGACAATCTGAATGTGTTACGGCTGGCCCGGTCCAATCCGGTGTTTCTTCCCTTTCTGGGGTTGCACCCAGACCGTTGGAGGGATGACCGCCCCCAGGCCGGGCCGCCCCCGGAAGAGGAATTGAAAACGGTGCTGGCCCAAATCCGGGAGAATTCCAGGAACATCATCGGGATCGGAGAGGTGGGGCTGGACCGGTGGGTGTGCCGGGATGAGAATGTGCGCCGCGCCCAGGCCGAGGCTTTCCGGGCGTTTGTCTCCCTGGCCCTGGAACTGGACCTGCCGTTAAACGTCCATTCCCGCTCCGCCGGGCGTTATACACTGGATATATTGAAGGAAATGGGGGCATCCAGGGTGTTGATGCATGCCTATGACGGCAGGGCTTCCACCGCCTGCCAGGGGGCGGAAGCCGGGTTTGTGTTCTCCATCCCTCCCAGTGTGGTAAGATCACCCCAAAAGCAAAAAATGGTGCGGAATCTGCCATTGGACGCCCTGGCTCTTGAAACCGACAGCCCGGTGCTGGGGCCGGAGCCGGGCCAACGCAACGAACCGGCCAATCTGGTGGTGAGCCTGCGGGAGATTGCCCGCATTAAAGGGGTTTCCGAGCCGGAGGTGGTTCAGGCGGCAAACGCCAATCTGGCCCGGATTTTCAAGGTGGGGTCAGGCTGGTAAGGCCGGGGAGCCACCCTTCATCCAGGGATGGCTGCCCCCGCCGGGACATCCCCTTTTAACCATTCACCCGCAAACAGGGTTTAAACCGCCGTGGAATTGATACTGCGACCCTTCCGCAAGGAAGACATTGATGCCCTTTATTTTTTGGATCAACGTTCCTACCCGGAGCCTTACCGGTTTTCCTACGGGCAACTGGTTTCCACTTTGCTGGACCCCCGTGTGATGGCGGTGGTGCTGGCCGCGGAGGATGACCCCAACCGGCCCGTCCGGCTGATGGGTGCGTTGATATTGCAACAGGAGGCCGTCGACAAACGGCTGGTGATTCTGACGGTAATGGTGGAACCCGGCTACCGCCGGGAGGGGTTGGGAAAAAAGCTGCTGGATTGGGCCTTCAGGGTGGGCCAAATCAATGGATTGGAAGAGGTGTGGAGTCCGGTGGAGGCGGCCAACGGGGAAGCCATGGAATTTTTTAAGGCCGCAGGGTTTGCC
>JAOUFO010000129.1 GCA_029858165.1 Deltaproteobacteria bacterium
CCCTCCCCCGCAGCAGGAGGCACCCCACGCCATCCAAGGCGATACCATCCAAACCAAAGCCGGAAGAAGCACCCTTCGGCGGAATCGTTTTAAGGAACCATTCATTTGTTTTTGCCTGAAGATAATTTGCCTTACAACCTGAGGTCTCTGCACAACTCGTTTTTTCCCATCCCCCTGCCCCCAACACAAAAGGGAAGGGGGTTGAACTGATTGGAGGCCTGCGGCCCCCAAAAGGCACCAGCCAGCCTACGACGTTTGGAGCCGACAGGGGACACAACGCAGGGCTGTGCTGGTGCTGGACAGGGCCCCCAAACCCCGCTTTTTTATCAAAACGGGAGCTTTTGGCAGTTATGCGGAGGTCTCAACCTATGGCCGGGGTGATTTTCCCGGAGAAATACAGAGAAAGAGGACACCGGGTGAACCCCGTGGGCAACATCGGTGGGTGGCATTCATTATGGAAAATCCTTTGGTTGAAAACATTTTCGTTGTGTCTCCATTTTTCCGGATGCAGCCATACAACACCCGCAAAGCCGGTAAAAAGTCGGGAGGGTCCTGGAAAGTCCAAAGTCCCCTCCCGGTAAAGGAAGCCGACGGTCGCATGAAAGCCCACCGCCGGTGGAGGAACTGTCACAAGGTTGGCCACCTGCCAGTTAGGGCACGGTGACGCTGAATGTTTGAAAGTCATTCGTCCCGGTGGCCGCCAGGCCGTCGGTGGTTTTGAACTCGCCGCTCCAGACGGTGACAGGGGTGTTGGTTGTCACGGACAATTTCACCCGTAAATTGTGGGTTCCTGGGGCAAGATTGCCGGGGTTCACGCTCCATTTGCCGCCCGCGTTATCGGTAAAGGAGGTCCAGGTGGTTCCACCGTCAGAGGAAACCGCCAGGCTGGTGGCTGGGTCCACCTTCCAAGTGGCAGCCATGTGGTCTTTCAGGATTGTGCCGCCGGATACCGCCACATGGTTCAGCATGCTTTCCCGGGTGGCCAGAAATATATTGAACGCGGTGCCACTGGTCCCCCCGTCGTTGAACAAATAGTATTTGCGGGCTTCAGGGGTCATCATGTTGGATATTTTGTCGGCAAAACCCTTCAGTTGAACCGCTTTGGTATCCCCCATGGCCATCCCCACATTGGGGGTGAAATCGGCCATTTCCGGCATGGTCACAGCACCGGAATGGTCATCCACATTGATGCACAGGTTCCAGGATCCACCGGTGGAGGCCATCAAATAGTAAATATCCCCCTGGTACAGGCCGTTGCCCATGTCGGTCAGGGTGGTGTTGGCAATGGGGGTGGTATGCGTCATGCCGCCGGTCATGGTCATCACGGTGTTGGCCGGGTCCACCGTCACGGCGGCGCCGGTGACCGGGGCTTTGGTGGCACTGTTGGTGACCAACACCTTGTAGGTGGTTTTGCCCATGGCGGCCCCCATGGCCGGGGGAATGTATTCCACCGTAAAGGTGCCGGTGTTGACGATGTTGGGGTTGGCTGCGGTTCCTCCATCGGGAGAGGCGGGGGATCCGCCGCACCCGGAAACCACCAGGGCCATCCCAACCATCCAGGCGGCCAGAGCCGTAACAACGGGTTTGTTCGTTTTCATCGGATTGTTCTTTCAAAAGTGTTCAATGGAATGTTTCCCAAAGGCCGCCGGAAGCCGTCGGCTTGCCGGTAAGGCGGCACCTTTTGGGATGTTGTTTGTTTGGTGAAGATGGGAACCAAGCCGGACCCCCCTGCCTCAACCCGCCATGCCAAAGGCGCAACTGGCAGGCCCGGCGCGGGTAAAGCGCGGGGGCCGGTCAGCGGCGCCGGAACAAGCACCACCATGGCCGTAGGGGGCTGTAAAGCCCGCCGGTGAAGCCACGGAGGGTCCTCCCCCGGCCGTGGGGCAGGGGCGGTTGTTCAATTGGGATACGAATGGGGGCGGGTCGGCCTAGGCCGCCACAGGGGGTGCCCGGGAGGGCATCCACGAATAAGAAGGGGGGGTATAAACAAACACCAGCGCGACAAAGGCCGAAGGGGAAACCCCTGGGGCCGGGGATGAAGTTTGAGTGGAAAGGAAGGGCTTGTGAAGGGAAGCCGTGTACATACAGAAGGTGCATTCCCCGCCGTCCAGATGGGCGTGGTCTGCCTCTCCGGAATGTTTCAGGCTGAGGGAATCAGTCGCCATCCCCTCAGGATGGGACCCATGGGCGGAATGGCTGTGGGAAGTTGCCTGAACGGCCACCGCCTGAGTGTTGTGGTGCGCCTGGGCAACCCCCCGGGCCAGGGTTTGGGATACCTTTGCCAGTTCGTGGCAATGGACATAGCCGAAAATCCCGTTGGCCAAAAACACCCCCACCGAAGCCGCCACAAACACCCGTTTGGCGGCAAACAGCCTGTTTTTCAGCTTGTGGGACATGTTTGACCTTGCCATTTGTACCACGGTTCTTTTGTTCGCCAGGATTATGGCCATGGTTTGCCAGGGTTGGCAACGGTTTTTTTGGAGTCGGGTGTGGATTCCCCCCCGGATGGATTTTGTGGTATGCCATAATAACGAACTCACAAGGACCGAAGGGAAACCGGTGACACGGTTGTCCAACCCTCCGGCGGACCCATTCAAAACCATTGCGGAAATTGCGGATGGCAAAACAGTTTGCGGCCCTTACCCCGGAATTGCGGGATTTCATTGCCCGGCAGACTGTTTTTTTCACCGCGACCGCCGCCCCCCACGGTCGGGTGAATGTGTCTCCCAAGGGGATGGACACCCTGCGGGTGGCGGCCGACAACCGGGTGGTCTGGCTGAACCTGACCGGCAGCGGCAACGAAACCGCCGCCCACCTGTTGGCCGATGGGCGCATCACCCTGATGTGGTGCGCCCTGGAAGGCCAACCCATGATTTTGCGGCTGTATGGCCGGGGCCGGGCGGTCCACCCCGGGGATGAGGAATGGGGGGAACTCATCCCCCTGTTCCCCCCGTTGCCGGGGGCCAGACAGGTGATCGTCACCGAAGTGGAACTGGTCCAGACCTCCTGCGGGTATGCGGTCCCCCTGTTTGATTTTGTGGCCCAACGGGACCTGCTGACCAAATGGAGCGATACCAAGGGCGAAACCGGGGTTCGGGAATATTGGAACACCAACAACCGGGTCAGCCTGGACGGGCTGGATACCGGAATAATCCAGGAACCCCTGAAACCATGATCACCAAAGATGAATTGGAAACACTGTTGGCCGGAGGGGAATCAGGCCGGGTTGAATTCACCGCATCTCAGGGGGATACGGATAAATTTTCCAAGGCTGTCTGCGCCTTCGCCAATGACTTTTCCAATGACGGAAAGCCCGGATTTTTGTTCATCGGGGTGAATGACAAAGGAATCCCTTGCGGTTTGAAAGTGGAGAACCGTTTGTTGGAGGTCCTCGGGGGGTTGCGCTCCGATGGAAACATCCAGCCGCTTCCGGTTATTTCGGTGGAAAAATTCGCCCTGGAGGGTGGAGATGTGGCGGTGGTGGAGGTTTTGCCTTCTGATTTGCCTCCGGTCCGATTTAAAGGATCGGTCTGGATAAGAACCGGCCCCAGAAAGGGGATCGCCAACGAACAGGAAGAACGGATTCTCACCGAGCGCAGAATATCCAAGGCCAGAAGTTTTGATTCCAGCCCGGTGATGGAATCATCTTTGGGGGACATTTCTCTGCCGCTTTTTGCCGCTTACCGCGAGGGGGCGGTGTCAGCCGATGTGATTGAATCCAACCACAGAGCGATAGAGCAACAACTGGCTTCTTTGCGTTTTTATGACACAAAACACCATTGCCCCACCGTGGGCGGACTGCTGATTTTTGGAAACAACCCCAGGTATTATTTCCCTGGCGCATATATTCAGTTTTTGAAATTGCCCGGAATTCACCTGACGGATATTCCCGAAGACCAGGGAGAAATTTCCGGGGATTTGTTCAGCGTGTTAAGAGAATTGGACACCCGGATAAAATCCAATATCCATACAACCTTGTCTCCCCTTTCCGGCCTGAGGGAAAAAACCGTATATGATTTTCCCCCCGTGGCCATCCGGGAACTGTTGATGAATGCGGTGATGCACCGGGATTATCAGTCTCACACTCCCGTGAGACTTTACTGGTATTCCGATAGAATAGAAATTCAAAGCCCCGGCGGGTTGTATGGAGAGGTGACATTGGAAACCCTGACCACCAGAAACAGTTATCGGAACCCGGTGATAGCGGAAACCATGAAGGAATTGGGGTTTGTAAACAAATTTGGATATGGCATCCAGAGAGCGTTGGGGGCCTTGCGGGATAACGGCAGCCCGGAAGCGGAATTCCAGGTTGATGAAAGAATTTTTCTAACGATAATCCCTATCCGGAAATCATGAAAACCATCGCCTTTTTCAACAACAAAGGGGGGGTGGGAAAAACCACCCTGGTGTATCATTTGGCCTGGATGTTCGCCGAAAAGAAAGTGCCTGTTCTGGTGGCGGACCTGGACCCCCAGGCCAACCTGACCTCCATGTGTTTCCAAGAGGACCGGCTGGAGGAATTGTGGCCTGATGAGGCGGACCACCTGACCGTGTTCGGGGCCGTCTCCCCAATTGTTAAAGGAACCGGGGATGTTGCCCTCCCCCATATTGAACAGGCCGGTGAAAACCTGTGGGTCATCCCCGGAGACCTGGCCTTATCCAGCTTTGAGGACAAACTGTCGGATGCCTGGCCCCGGTGTCAAAACGGGGATGAATCCGCTTTCCGCAGCATGACCGCCTTTTACCGTTTGATTGAAACCGCCTGCCAAAAAACCGGCGCCGAAATCGCCCTCATAGACGTCGGGCCCAATCTGGGGGCCATCAACCGTTCAGCGTTGCTTTCAACCGATTATGTTTGCCTCCCGCTGGCCCCGGATATGTTTTCCATCCAGGGGTTGAAAAATCTGGGACCGGCCATCAGGAGTTGGAGAACCACTTGGACCGAAATGGCGGCGAAAGCCCCTTCCGGTCTTTCCATCCCTAAGGGGAGGATGGAACCCGTGGGGTATGTGGTGATGCAATACGGGGTCCGGGAATCCCGCCCGGTGAAAGCCTATCAACGCTGGATGGATAAAATCCCCCAGGTGTACCGGGAAAAAGTGTTGGGCGAAGCAAAAGGCAGGATTCCTTCTGTGGCGGATGACCCATACAATCTGGCCCAACTGAGACATTACAGAAGCCTGATGCCCATGGCCATGGATGCCAGAAAACCGATGTTCTTTTTAAAACCCGCTGACGGAGCTATCGGCACCCATATGGAAGCCGTGCGGGCCTGTTACGCCGATTTTGAAACCTTGGCCAGTCAATTGACCAAAGAGATCGGAATGAGTTTTTAACCTTTTCAGCCAACCGACCCCATGGGCCTGTCACTGGACCGATTCACCAAAAAAGCGCAGGGCATCATTTTGGGCGCCCAAAAACTGGCCGAAACCAAGCGCCACGCCAAAATAGACCCGGAGCATCTGTTGTTGACCCTGCTGGAGGAAAAAGGGGGGATGGCCGAGACCATTTTGACCAAGGCGGGGACCGATGCGGAAAATCTGGCCCGCCAGACCGAGCAGTTTTTGGACCGTCTGCCCCGCAACGCCCCGGCAGGCACCCCCCCCTATGTATCCAAAAAGTTGCAGATGGTGGTGCAGCGGGCGGAGCGGGAGCCGTCTCCATGGGGGATGAATA
>JAOUFO010000130.1 GCA_029858165.1 Deltaproteobacteria bacterium
CCCAAAATCCAAGGCCCAGATGGGAACTGCCAATTCGGTGGTGTCCAACATGGTCATGGGGGTTCACCAAGGATTTACCCGCAAGCTGATTTTAAACGGCGTCGGGTATCGGGCCGCTGTCACGGGTAGCAAACTGGAATTGAACCTGGGCTACAGCAAACCCGTGGTGTATGAACTGCCCGCTGGGGTGGGTGCCAATGTAGAAAACAACACTCAATTGACCCTTTCCAGTCACGACAAAGTATTGCTGGGGCAGACCGCGGCCAAAATCCGCTCATTCCGCAAACCGGAGCCCTACCAGGGCAAAGGGGTGGCTTATTCGGATGAAACCATCCGGCGTAAAGCTGGAAAAACCGGCAAAAAATAAGCAATAACAGACATACAGGCTATATGACCAACGCATCAACCCGCAATACACGCAGAATCATCCGGCAGGTCCGGGTTAGAAAAAAAATCAGCGGCACCCCAGAGCGGCCCCGGCTGGCGGTGTTCCGCTCGGCCAGACACATATACGCCCAGGTGATAGACGATTCCAAAGGGATTACCCTGGCCCACGCCTCCACCCTGGATAAAAAACTTTTGTCCGGCAAAGATTACACCGGCAATGTGGCATCCGCTGAAAAAATCGGAAAAGCTCTTGCCGAAAAACTGTTGAAAACCGGGGTGAAAAAAGTGGTTTTTGACCGCGGCGGAAATATATACCATGGCCGCATCAAGGCTTTGGCCGATGGAGCCCGTGCCGGTGGATTGGAATTTTAATCCCTGAATCCGGGGAGTTCCAAA
Source organism: Deltaproteobacteria bacterium (assembly GCA_029858165.1). Taxonomy (GTDB): domain Bacteria; phylum SAR324; class SAR324; order SAR324; family JACQKK01; genus JAOUFO01. Next base: position 784 of record JAOUFO010000130.1, read on the forward strand.
CCGCGCTGGAGAGTCACGGCCCAGTTTAATCTTGCGGAAGGGATTGTTTGCCAAAAGGCACCCCATGCTTCTTTCTTGAAAAAAGAACCAGGGATAGCCGAAGGTTCCTGACAAAAAAAAACATCCCTGCCCCTTAACAAAGGGGGATGGAGATACAAGACAGGTTAAGGATGCAAGGGTTTCTGGTTTGCCGGAGGCCCTTTGTGAAAATACAGAACTGCTAAGGAGACCGTTTTGACTGAACGGATAGAAGCAAAAAGCGATTTGATTGAAAAGGTGATCAAGGTCAACCGCGTGGCCAAAGTGGTCAAGGGGGGCCGACGGTTCAGCTTTTCCGCCCTGGTGGTGGTGGGCGATGGCAAATCCCGGGTGGGATATGGCATGGGCAAGGCCAACGAAGTGACCGAGGCCATCCGCAAAGGGATTGAAAAAGCATCCCGCTCCATGACCCGTGTGGTGTTGGAAGGCCGTACCATTCCCCATGTGGTCAAGGGCCACTTCGGTGCCAGCAAAACTGTGATGAAACCGGGTTCCCCCGGTAGCGGCATTATCGCGGCCGGCGCGGTTCGGTCTGTGATGGAATGCGTCGGGATTCATGATGTCAGTGTGAAAAGTCTGGGATCCACCAATCCCCACAATTTGGTAAAGGCCGCCATGGATGGCCTGTCACAATTGAAATCGTTTGATGAAGTGGCCCGGAGCCGGGGTGTCCCCGTGGAACGGTTGCGCCAAGCCAGCGGAGGCTAACCCATGACCGGCACCAAGATGATAAAAGTGAAAATGGTGAAAAGTCCCATCGGATCCCCCAAAAAAATGCGGGAAAATTTAAAAGGATTGGGGCTGTCTCACCTGAATTCCATACGGGAGTTGCAGGATTCCCCCAGTGTCCGGGGGATGATCGCCAAGGTAAGCCATCTGGTGAAGGTGGTTTAAGCCTCCAACCTGTTCGGCGGCAAGGATCACCGGCCACTTTGGCCGACGGGACGGCACCTCTCATGAAGATTGTTTAGAACGTTCCCCTATATTTTTGGCGGGATGCCAATGGGGGGGGGTAAGGGACAAAATTCACCTCAAAATGCAAATTTGCATTAATTTCAGACCCTTTCTTACAGAGTCGTTATGTTGCATGAACTGATAACCTCACCCGGTGCGATTAAAAAGCCGAAAAGACTGGGTCGGGGCCAGGGCAGCACCCTGGGGAAAACCTCTGGCCGGGGACAAAAAGGCCAATATGCCAGAAACACGGTTCGCCGTGGTTTTGAAGGGGGACAAACGCCCTTGCATCGCAGACTGCCGCGTCGGGGTTTTAAAAATCTGTTTAAAAAAATGTACGCCATCGTGAATCTTGAGGATATCGCGGCCAACAAATTTCTGGCCGGGGTGAAAGAAATTGACCCCGCGGCTTTGGCCAAGGCCGGATTGATTCGCAGCGCTGATCTTTCGGTGAAAATTCTTGGAGATGGAAATCTGAAGGGAGCCGTAACCCTGAAGGCACACAAGTTCAGCCAGTCCACCCTGGAAAAAATCAAATCCGCAGGCGGGTCTGCGGTTGTCATTGAAGGCTGACTTCCATGTTGAGTACTTTTAAAAACGCCTTCAAGATAGAGGAACTCCGCAACCGGATTATCTTTACTCTATTGATGCTGTTCGTATTCCGGATTGGGGCCCATATCCCCACCCCCGGCATTGACAGCTCGTCCCTTTCGGCGTTTTTCAGTCAGCAGAAAGCTGAAGGCTCCATCCTCACCTTCTTTGATATGTTTTCAGGGGGTGCGTTGCAGCGGTTGACTGTGTTCGCCCTTGGAATCATGCCCTACATCAGTGCCTCCATTATTTTGCAATTGATGACGGTGGTTTTTCCCTACCTGGAAAGACTGAGCCGCGAAGGAGAGGCAGGTCGGCGGAAAATTACCATGTACACCCGGTATGGCACCGTGATTCTGGCAGTTTTGCAAGGGTTCGGGATCGCAGTGGGCCTGCAAAGCATGAGCGCCCCCGATGGTTCCCCGTTGGTGGCCACCCACATGAGTCCCTGGGGCTTCAAAATGATGACGGTGATCACCCTGACTGCCGGAACCTCCTTTTTGATGTGGATTGGGGAGCAGGTCAGTGAACGGGGAGTGGGCAATGGAATCTCTTTGATAATCTTTGCCGGGATTGTGACCGATATTCCCACGGCTGCCATCAACTCCATCCGGCAGGTTCAGGGCGGCAACCTTACCTTTTTGGCCCTGGCCGTGGTTTTGGGTCTGATGATCGCGGTGATTCTGGCGGTGATTGTTATGGAAACCGCCACCCGGAAAATTCCGGTTCAATACGCCAAAAGAACCCAGGGAAACAAGGTGTATGCGGGGCAAACCTCTCATCTGCCATTAAAAATCAATTCTTCCGGGGTGATACCTCCGATTTTTGCTTCCTCTATCCTGGCTTTTCCTGCTACTATTACAGGATTTATTAACGTCCCCTGGGTCCAAGCTATTTCATCTCAGTTGGGGCCCACAGCATTTTTGTATAACATGCTGTATATTATGATGATTTTTTTCTTTTGTTTTTTTTACACGGCCATTCAGTACAATCCGGTGAAAATTGCAGATGAAATGAAAAAATATGGCGGCTATATCCCAGGAATCCGCCCGGGCCAAAAAACGGCAGAATTTTTAAACCATGTGTTGACCCGGCTGACTTTTGGCGGGGCTATTTACCTTTCCCTGGTGTCGGTGTTGCCTATCCTGTTGATCCGGGCCATGAACGTTCCTTTTTACTTCGGGGGAACCGCCTTGCTGATCGTGGTGGGGGTGGGGCTGGATACCGTGCGGCAAATGGAAGCCTTTCTATTAAACCGCAATTATGACGGTTTTATGAGAAAAACAAAAAAGAGAACCGGTACCAGGACTCTTAAAATATGAGAATGATACTTCTTGGGCCGCCTGGTTCCGGGAAGGGAACACAGGCCAAACGGTTGACTCAACGGTATGGAATCCCCCAGTTATCCACGGGGGACCTGTTGAGACAGGCGGTCAAGGAAAAAACGGCGGCTGGCATTGAAGCCGCTGAATACATGCAGGTCGGCAAGCTGGTGCCCGATTCTCTGGTGATTGCACTGATCACCCGGCGGTTGGAACAGGACGATGGCAAAAACGGGTTTATATTGGACGGGTTTCCCCGGACGGTGGCCCAGGCCAAAGCCCTGGAGCCGGAACTGAAAAAACGGGGTACCCCCGTGGATGTCGTGTTGAATTTTGAGATAGACCTTGATCGGCTGGTGGAAAGGTTGATGGGGCGCAGGATTTGCCCCAATGGACACGGTGAATACCATATTCAATTCAACCCACCCAAAAGGGAGGGAAGATGCGATGTGTGCAATGAGGCTCTGATTCACCGGGATGATGATCACGAAGACAAAATCATAACCCGAATGAAGGCCTATCAGGATCAAACAGCACCCCTCATCCAGTTTTACGAGAAGATGGGGACCCTGATGTCGGTTCAGGCAGAAGGGGAATTGGACGAAATTGAAGGAAAAATCAAAAAGCTGCTGAATGGATTTGCAGCCTGATGACCGGTTTGGTGATGGAGACAAAAATATTTTTCAGGGAGCCCTGAGAGAGGGTTTATGGCAAAAGAGGACAGCATAGAAGTAGAAGGCAAGGTGCTGGAATCCCTGCCAAATGCCATGTTCCGGGTTGAATTGGAAAACGGGCATAAAATTTTGGCCCATATTTCCGGCAAAATGCGCATGAATTACATCCGGATTCTACCCGGAGACAAGGTGACTGTGGAAATGTCTCCTTATGATCTTGCCAGAGGCAGGATCACCTACCGGGCAAAATAACAATCAGGCTTTGGCCGAAACAACAGGAACGTTATGAAAGTCCGCTCATCAGTCAAGAAAATTTGCGATAAGTGCAAAGTCATCAAACGCAAGGGCGTGGTGCGCATCATTTGCGATGTCCCCAAGCACAAACAACGTCAGGGTTAATCATTTTAAGGAGCTAGTTTCGTGGCCCGTATCGCCGGTGTGGACCTGCCCAATAAAAGGGTGGTGGTCGGATTGACCTATATATATGGAATCGGAAGGACAACCGCCTCTAAAATTTGTGAAAAGGCGAAAATTGACGAAAACATCCGAGTCAATGACCTGAACGATACCCAGCTGGGTGCGATCCGCGAAGTGATTGAAAACAACTATAAGATTGAAGGTGAAGCCCGTGGAGAGGTGAACCTGAACATCAAACGTCTGATGGATTTGGGCAATTACCGCGGGTTGCGACATCGTCGGGGCCTGCCGGTTCATGGTCAACGCACCAAAACCAACGCCCGGACACGAAAAGGGCCCAGACGCGCCATCAAAAAATAGACCGGCATATTCAACCCAACCAAGGTCTCCGGCACACATCCGGAGGCGATAGAGGATTCGTGTAAAATGGCGAAAGCAAAAAAAGCAACAGGCAAGAAAAAAGAAAAGAAAAACGTGCCGGTGGGAGTTTGCCATATCATGGCCAGCTTCAACAACACCATCATCACCATCACCGATCTTCAGGGCAACACGATTTCGTGGTCCAGTACCGGTGCCCAGGGCTTTAAAGGCTCCCGCAAAAGCACCCCTTTTGCCGCCAAAACGGCAACTGAGGATGCGGTGCGCAAAGCCAAGGAACATGGGCTGAGACAGGTTGAAGTGGAGTTGCTGGGTCCCGGCACCGGCCGGGAGGCCGCCTTACGGGCCCTGGCATCCGAAGGAATCAAGGTAACCACCATTCGGGATGTGACCCCGATTCCCCACAATGGATGCCGTCCGCCAAAACAAAGGCGAATTTGAGCACATCCCGTTTCCGGGACAGGAAGTCTCTTTTCTTTTCTTTGAACTGACACGAAGAAGACAAGACCAACCACA
>JAOUFO010000131.1 GCA_029858165.1 Deltaproteobacteria bacterium
TTTCCCATCCCCCTGCCCCCTTCCCAAAGGGAAGGGGGTTGATATGATTGGAGGCCTGCGGCCCCCAAACCCCCGCTTTTTTATCAAAACGGGAGCTTTTGGCAGTTATGCAGAGGTCTCAGAAAAAGAGATAGACTTCCCCCCCGGGGGGGCCTATCTTAAGAAAACAGGGGAAAACACCCTGTTTCAACGCCTTATGGTCTGGGTTCCACCGCCAGGTCCCGCTATTGCGATCAGCGGAAATCCGGTGGGTTCAAAATCCGCCCATGAGGCAGTCCAACTTTCCACCGGCAGGCTGGGATGGGGAAACCCGAGGCCGTCAACCCTTTGCCGGGAAAGCCATCCTTTTAACCGCGAGGGAGAAACTATGTTTGGTCTGGGAATGGGGGAATTGTTGCTGATTCTGGCAATCGTGGTTCTGCTTTTTGGCGCCAACCGGCTTCCCCAAATCGGTGAAGGGTTGGGAAAAATGATTCACAACTTTCGCACTTCGGTAAAAACCGGTGAAGGTTCCCCGGAAGAAGAAGACAAGAGCAAAAAGATCGGATAACGGCTGGCTTTGAAAGGCTCCAAATAAGGGGAGGGCTACAAAATGGTCCAAACCTCCCCGGAATCCACCAGCTTCATTTTATCCGGCAGGTCCGGAGGCACCAGCCCGGTGTGCATAAATCCAATCCGGGCCCGACCTTTGTATCCCAGGTAATCATGATAATCGCCGTGAATCACCCCGCCCCCCACATCCACCAAAATCAAATCCTCATCGCCGGTGATCAAGCCGTCAAACAGGCTTCTGCGTCGTTCTGATATCCCCCCCCCGGTGGCCATGGACTGAATGGCCGAATGGGATAAATGGTCCCCGGTGATATGCAGAACAGCGGATTTTCCTCCGATTTCCACCTTGAATCTGCCCCCCAGGGAGGGGATGGCGTGTACTGAATGGAACACCGTCATTTCCGCCCCAAGGAGGGAGATGGGCTTTTCCGGCTCCAAAGGGTGCCACACATGGTATTTCTTTGCTTCATCCAAAGAACACCCGAACACCGCCGAAATCTTTACCAGCAGACTGTAGTAGATTTCCGGTGTGGTGTATAAATCTATGGGGGGCTGGCGCAGGGATTCCACCACGTCAATATGATCCTCATGCACATGCGACAGGATCATGGCTTCCACCTTTTCGTACCCCACCTTCATTTTGCTCAATTGCAAATTCAAGTAGGCCGGGCAGTCCCACATCAGCAGACGTCCGTTGATATCCAATAGATACCCGTTGGCCGGATCATTGGGGTCAAAGCCGTTGCTTCGCCCCAAAACGGTGGTCGTAAAACCGTTGACGGCCGGGATATGGGGCAAATGTTTCACATTGTAGTTGGGCTCTTGAGACTTGGTAACGGTAAGGTCCAGGTCAAAGGCATGCTCTCCATACAACACCCGGAATCGGGCCTCTCCGCCGCGTTCCAGAATCACCTGGGGAAACTTTCCCCGCAACGGATACAATTCCAGATTCCCGCCTTCATCCAGCGACAGAAATTTAACCATTTCCGGTATGGAAAACGACTTGCCCGTTTTGGGGTCCTTCAGGGCCATATAATCGGTTTCCTGGTATAATTCCCCGGCCAGAATTTGGGGGGTCCCCGCTTTTTCCATTTCCTGGGAATCCGGCCCCACCACGGTTAACCGCAACAGTTGCTCCAACCCCTTGGATTGATTGGACGCGGACACCACATGAAACTGCCTTTTGCGTTCCAGTCCTCTTTGCACAAACAAAAAATGGTACAGGGGAAATTCCAGGGAGGCCTGGGAGGAATGGATGTGATGGAGTTTGCTGGGCAGCACCACCGTATCCGGCATGGGAAGATGCATGGCCAGAATCCGTTTGAGGATTTCCGGCGGACACCCGAACAGGATATTGCCCTGGGGGCTGCAAAACAGGTAAGCCCCCTCGGTCAGCTTATGAATCTGGGCATCCAGCTTAGGTTGTTTTTGCAAGGCTCAAACTCCCATTGTTCTCTAGGGAATGATCCTACCGGCAGACGCCTTTAGCCCAAGTCTTCACTTGTTGCTGATGAACTTTTCTTCTCATCCGTGATGGAAGCGTTCCGGCATCCTGCCCAAGGGGGAGAAAATCCTTTTCCTCCGCGATTCCCAGTTTTAGCGGCGGTCCGGGTGGGTGCGGCCCTGTCAGGGTTCAACAGGGGGTTTACACGGCTTCCTATCTCATAACACAGATTATGGAAAGGAAACATTGAAACCGGCCGTCTTTGGTTTCTTTCGCACACACCTTTGGGCCACAGTTTTGTGGTTGGGTTGGGTTCCTTTCATTTTGGAACCCGGACAAGTGGATATATGAAAAGAATGGGCCAAAAACAGGCTAGACCGCAAAATTATTTTAAAATTTATTTTTTCTTCCGGGGCTCCCCTGCCTCCAGGGGAATTCCAGGGGGTTTTCACATTCAGGGGATGCGGTCTGTGCTGGGTGCGGGGAGGGAATCCGGGGGGTTGGAGCAGGCAGAATCCACCCCCCTCTCACCCGGACAAAGCCGGGTGATGATGCCTTTGGCGTTGAAACGCCATGCTGTCTTCGGCGGCTACGCGCCATGCTGTCTTCGGCGGCTTCGCCTTGGGGCCGGAGGGGTTTACCGCCCACCGGCGATGGAGGGGACGATTTGGATAATATCCCCATTTTTCACCGGGGTTTCCAGGTTGTCCGCGTACCGGATGTCCTCATCGTTGACATAAATATTGATGAAGCTGCGGATGCGTCCCTTGTCGTCATACAAATGGTCCTTCAACTGGTCAAATTGCTTGAACAGGTTTTCAAAGGCTTCCTGGATGTTGGCTCCATCCACCTCCACGGTTTCGTGGTTGTTGGTAAACTTCAACAAAGCGGAAGGGATTTCTATGGTGGCTTTCATGATGAGTTTCTGATCTCCAGGTTGGAAAATTTGTTGGATTCGTCCGGCCATGGGGCCCAAAAACCCCTGCCCTCCCCTTGGGTGTGCTTATCCCCGTTGCGGATCCGCCTTTAACGGCGTCATTCCAGGGTATCACTCCAAAAATGTTCACTCAAATACTTTACCCCGCTATCGGGAAACAAGGTGACAATCACCCCGTCGGGATTCTCCCGGGCCACCTGAATGGCCGCCTCAATGGCCGACCCGGAGGAAATACCCACCAGCAGCCCTTCCAGTCTGGCGGCCTCCACCACACGCTGGTAGGCTTTTTCTGTCCTCACGCTCATTTTATGGTCGGCAAATTGGTCCTCGTAAAATCGGGGCACAATGGAGCTTTCCATGTGCTTCATGCCTTCCAGGCCGTGAAAAGGAGAATCCGGCTGGACCTCCACAATTTGAATCCCCGGATTTTTGGATTTGAGAAACCGCCCCACCCCCATAAAGGTGCCGGAGGTACCCAGGGTGGAGATAAAATGAGTGACCCGCCCCTGGGTTTGGGCGTAAATTTCCGGCCCGGTGGATATAAAGTGGGCCTTCCAGTTGTTTTCGTTGCTGTATTGGTCGGCGTAAAAATAGCGGTCCGGGTGCTCAGCATACATTTCCCGGGCTTTTAAAATGGCCCCATCAGAGGAAAGACTGGGGTCTGTTAAAATAAGCTCGGCCCCGTAGGCCTTTAAAATTTTGATGCGGGCCGGGGTGACGCTGGCCGGCATGCACAAGGTGACTTTGTAACCCCGCACCGCCCCGATCATGGCGTAGGCAATGCCGGTGTTGCCCGAGGTGGCATCCAACAGCACTTTTTCCGGACCCAGTTCCCCTTTTTTTTCTGCCTCCCGCACAATGTTCCAGGCCGCCCGGTCCTTGACAGATTGGCCCGGGTTGTACCATTCCGCCTTGGCATACAGGTTGCCCTGGGGCCACACCCGGGAAAGTCTGAGCAGGGGGGTGTTGCCGATCAGGTCCGTCAAAGACTGCCCGATGGAGGAATCCCCGGCGGAAGACAGAATGACAGGCTCCCGGCTGGGGGGCAGGTCGGTGTTTTTCATCACAGAAGTCATCGTGAGCAGGCTCCGCTGGACCGCCAAACATGCAACGTGTTGAACTCAGCGGGTGAATGGAAAATGAATGCGTGCATGAAACCCGGAAAGTCTGAAGCCCAAAACCCTGCCCTGAATGGTGTGACGCAGGCGGCCAAAACTTAACCTTTCTGGAATTATAAGGGAAAAAAACCAATTCAGAAACCGGATTTTTGCCTATTACGGAAAATGGAGGGGATTGGGGGGGGGCTTGCTCCCCCGCATTGCTTTTTGGTTTTGGGTTCTGTTCAGCACCGCCACGGGCCTTCCGGCCCTTTTGGCCGGGCTTGCGCCGCCTTTCTTTTGGGGGTCCTGTCCAGCACCAGCACAGCCCTGCGTTGTGTCGCCTGTCGGCTCCAAACGCCACAGGCTGGCTGGTGCCTTTCTTTTGGGGGTCCTGTCCAGCGGCTTCAGCACCGCCACGGGCCTTCCGGCCCGTTTTGGGCGGGCTTGCGCCGCCTTTCTTTTGGGGGTCCTGTCCAGCACCAGCACAGCCCTGCGTTGTGTCGCCTGTCGGCTCCAAACGCCACAGGCTGGCTGGTGCCTTTCTTTTGGGGGTTATTCGTTCAGCAGCATGGATTTGCGCAATTGGGTCAGGTCTTCCGGGTTTTTCTCGTTGAGTTCATCCATCACCTCCTGAACGCTTAAATATATTTTGCCCATCAACATTTTTTGCCGTTTTTCGTCCCCTTCTTTTTTGGCCAGCAGTTTTTGAAGATAATCCCAGGCGTTGATGGTTTTGCCTTCATCCTCAATGGTGATTTCATGCAACTGCTGTTCGGAGAAACCGGATTCCTTTGCGATTTTAAACAGTTTGATCAATTCATCCAATTGGTAAAATTTTTCTTTGCGTCCCTGACCCTGACCTTGGGCCGGACCGGGCCACAGGGCCAGATGAAACGCCAGCAGGGCGGTGATGGCCGCATAAAACAAGGCGGAAAAGCCCCATTTCCGCAGAAATTTCGTTTTAATCATACAAACAACCCCTTTGATAGGCCCCGACATCAGAATAAAAAACAGGATGGTTTGCTCGCCACCCTTGGGCGTTTTTTATTTGAAGCGGATTGAATATCCGCCCCATTCAAAACCCCGCTGGTTGACCAAAACCGGGATTTTTACCAGGGATGAAAAGGTCTCAATCCGAGACCTCCGCATAACTGCCAAAAGCTCCTTTTTTGATAAAAAAGCGGGGTTTGGGGGCCGCAGGCCTCCAATCATAAAACCCGTTTCCGGTTTTGGAGACTCTCTGATGATCCGATTTGCAAAAGGCGGTCCATCTTTTTTTACAACAACCATCCAAGGGGCCTCCTGCCTTAACCCCCCGCCTTGGCCCTCCAACTTACCCCCCCGCCGCGGCTTTGCGGATGGCCCGGACCTGGTCCGCCAGCAGCGCCCCCGCCTGAACGATTTCCTCGTTTGTGGTGCCGTGGCCCAGGCTGATGCGAAAGGAGGCTTCCAGCCGGGCGGGGGATAACCCCATGGCCGCCAGCACCGGACTGGGCTGGCTTGCGCCGGAAGAGCAGGCGGACCCCCCCGATACCGCCACCCCGGCCAGGTCCAGCCGGGTGATCAAACTTTGGGCGGAAATCCCCTCAAACCCGCAGTTCAGGGTGTTGGGCAACCGCCCGGCCCCCT
>JAOUFO010000132.1 GCA_029858165.1 Deltaproteobacteria bacterium
CAAGCGGTCTTATGTGCGGGTGTAACAAATCAACTCCGTGCGCCTCCCGGTGATTTTCACCCATCAGGAGGATTGCCAGCCAGCCAAAAGTCCGTAAAACAGGCCAGCCCGTCTCATCGGAAATCACCCCTTCATGGAATTCACCCTGCGGCATCCCCGAACCCCCTGCTTTCCGCATTCTTTCTGATAAAAAAAACACTCCCGCCTGTGCCGGGTTGCTGTTCTTTCTGAACCTGCTGACGCAGGTGGGACCCGGTTTGAAGGATCAGGCTTCCCAACGCTTTCGCGGGGGATGCACAACACCAACAGTGACTAAATCCCGGGAAAAAAATAAGGCTCAGAAAATTTCAGCATAGCGAACACCGCAGGAGTGCCTTTATCCTCAGTTTCTAAACCCTTTATACCACCGGAAAACCATCCCAGGCAAACCCATCTTTACCTTAAACCTTTTTTAGATTCGGGTTGCCCCACCCCCTAGGGTATCCTTTTGTCTGAATCCCTCTTTTGTTCCATCACCGCCATCAGCCACGAGCCAACCAATTATGATTATTCAGTATTTTGTGGGTGCCACCCCCGATGATATGGAAATCGTCAGATCCAAACTCAAAGAATGGGGCTTGCGGGTCCACCCCTCCACCGGAGAAAAGGAGGACAACGCCCAAAACCAGATACATGTGGACAACGTGTTTGGCCCGGTCAAAGAGCACCACCGGAAAGAGGTGGCCACCTTTCCTTTTGTAAAGGCGGTGATTCCCATTGAGGGGGTGCCCCAGAATCTGTCTTTGGTGCGCCGGGGGGAGCGTCACGGAGTGGTCATCCCCAACCCATACGGAGGGGCGGATGTCACCATCGGGGGGCAGGCTGGTTTGGTGGTGATGGCCGGGGTGTGCGCGGTGGATGACCAATACACCGGGGCCAGCCACCGGATGGCCAAGCAGGCAGGGGCGGACCTCAACCGGGGGGGGGCCTTCAAACCCCGCAGCAGCCCTTATGACTTCCAGGGGTTGAAAGAGGAGGGATTGAAAATCCTTTCGGATGTGCGCCAGGAGGTGGGGTTGCCCATCGTATCGGAAATTCTGGATGTCCGGGATGTGGACCTGTTTATGAAATACCATGTGGATGTGCTGCAAATCGGCACCCGCAACGCCCAAAATTTTGAATTGTTGATTGAGGTGGGCAAAACCGGCCGACCGGTGCTGTACAAACGGGGATTTTCCAACACCATAGAGGAGTTTTTAAAGGGGGCCAATTATGTGATGGAGCAGGGAAACGAAAATCTGATTTTATGCCTGCGGGGAATCAAAGGGATCGGTCACAGCTTTCGCAACCAGGGGGACCTGGATGAAATCGTCACCCTTTCTCAATTGACGGACCGGCCCATTGTGTATGATGTTTCCCATTCCACCGGCAAAAAGAACGCGGTGGAACGGGTGGGAAACATGGCCGCGGCGGGGGGGGTGGACGGTCTGATGGTGGATGTGCATGTTTCCCCCAAGCATGCCCTGGTGGATGGTTTTCAGGCCCTGGATGATGAGGCCGCGCTGACCCGGATGATCACCAATTGGAAAAAGCTGAAGGAAATCACCCGGTAGCCAACCATTTCCAGGTTGGCTGCCCCAAGGGGGTTTGTGGGGCGGTGTTCCCCTTCCCTTGCGTTTTTTATCCGGCCACGATGTTCACCAGCCGACTGCCCTTGCCCCCCACCGGAATCACCTTGCGGACACTCATCCCGGCCAGAGCCTCCCGGACCTTGGGCAGGTCCAGTGCCAGCTTTTCCAAGTCCCCATCCGGGGTATCGGCCGGAATATCCACCCGGTCCTTCACTTTTCCATTTACCTGGGCCACCAAAGTCACCGTTTGGCTTTGGGCCAGCACCGGGTCAAACACCGGCCAGGACTGCAAATGAACACTGGGGCCGGGGGTTCTGCGCTGCCACAGTTCTTCTGAAAGATGAGGGGTGATGGGCGCCAGCATCAGGATGAACCCTTTGACGGCCTCATCCCAGGCCGGAGAGCCTTCGGTTTCTTTGCGCAGGGATTTCATTTCATTGCGCAAAGTCATCAACCCGGCCAGCAGGGTGTTGAATTTAAACGATTTGTAATCCTCTCCCACCTTGCGGATGGTCTGGTGCACCACCCGGGTTAATTTTTCTGCGGCTTCCGGGCTATCCCCCTTGGCGGGTGTTCCATCCCCCGGCAGGGCCAGATTCCACACATCCGCCAAAAACCGGGCCACCCCGCCTATGCCCTGGGGATTCCACGGTCCCCCCTGATCCCAGGGGCCGATGAACATCAGATACGCCCGCACCGTATCCGCTCCGTATTTTTTCACAAAGTCATCCGGGTTCACCACGTTCCCTCGGGATTTGCTCATTTTTTCGTTGTCTGCCCCCAGAATGATTCCCTGATTGAACAACCGGCGGACCGGGGCACGGCTGGGCAGGACCCCCGCATCAGCCAGCGCCATGGCAAAAAAACGCACATACAACAGATGAAGAATGGCGTGTTCAATGCCCCCGGTATATTGCTGAACCGGAAGCCAATGTTTGACCACCTCCGTATCCCAGGCCACATCCCGGGGGCCGATGGGTTTTCCGGCATTTTGATAGGGGGAAAGGTAGGCATACATGTACCAGGATGAGCAGATAAAGGTATCCATGGTATCGGTTTCCCGGACGGCTGGCTGGCCGCATTTGGGGCAATCCACATGTAAAAACCCCTGGTGCGCCTTCAGGGGGCTTTCTCCCGTTGGCTTGAACACCGCGTCATCCGGCAGACGCACCGGCAATTCCCCCACCGTTACCGGCACATCCCCGCATGCAGGACATTTGATGATGGGGATGGGGGTGCCCCACATTCGCTGGCGTGAAATCAGCCAGTCCCGCAAACGGTAATTGACCGTTTTCCCCCCAACTTCCATTTTTTCCAAGGCGGCGGAAACCCGCTGAAAGCTTTCCGGCCAGACCAGCCCGGAGAATTCCCCGCTGTTGACCATTCGCGAGCCTTCCTTGGCGGTATAAGGCTCCCCGCCTTCGGCCTGGGGCTTGCCGCCTGCCGGTTCAATCACCTCCGGGGCGGGCAAACCGTATTTTTTGGCGAAGGCGGCATCCCGGATATCATGGGCGGGAACCGCCATGATGGCTCCGGTGCCATAATCCGTCAGCACATAATCGGCCACCCAAATGGGCACGGCATCCCCAGTAAAGGGGTGTATGGCAAAGGCGCCGGTGGCCACCCCGTCTTTTTCCCGGCTGTCGGCCATCCGTTCTATTTCTGTCTTGTGGCTGGCGGTCTTTTGATAAGCCTCCACCGCGGGGCGCAGCCCGGGGGTGACGATCTGCCCCACCAACGGATGCTCGGGGGAAAGCACACAAAACGTCATCCCGAACAGGGTATCGGGGCGGGTGGTGAACACCTTGAACCGAATCCCTTCATGGCCCTGCACCTCCAGAGAAAACTCACACCCTTCACTGCGCCCGATCCAGTTGGTCTGCATGGTGCGGACGGTCTCAGGCCAGTCAATGGCGGAAAAATCAAGCAATTCCCCGGCATAGCGGGTGATGCGGAGCTTCCATTGGTCCAGGGTTTTCTTTTCCACCTGGGTGGAGCACCGTTCGCACCGTTTGTCCTCCCCCACCACCTGCTCCCGGGCCAGGGTGGTGTTGCAGCTTGGGCAAAAATCCACCGGGGCATAATCCCGGTAGGCCAGCCCCATTTCATAAAATTTTAAAAATATCCACTGGCTCCACTTGTAATAATCCGGCTCGCAGGTGACCACCTCATGATCCCAGTGAAACATGGCGCCCATCTGACGCAATTGGCCCCGCATCCGATCAATGTTTTGATAGGTCCAGGTTTTGGGATGAATGTTGCGCTTGATGGCGGCGTTTTCCGCGGGAAGCCCGAAGGCATCAAACCCGATGGGGAAAAACACATTGTATCCGTTCATCCGCTTGAACCGCGCCCCGGCATCCGAAGGGGCCATGGCATACCAGTGGCCGATATGCAGATCCCCGGAAGGGTAGGGAAACATGGTCAACCAGTAAAACTTTTCGCCGGGGCCATCCGGGTCAAACCGGTACAAGCCCTGCTCCCGCCAGCGGGCCTCCCAGCGGGATTCTAGTTCCTGGGGGTTATACTGCGTCATCATTCACCGAAGAAAAATCATCATGGAATATGCCCCAACCCCAAAACGGGGCCGGAACGGAAAAAAAAAGGAACCCCGCCGGGCAATCGCGCCAAAGCCCCCCTTGTCAGTTGGATAGAATAAAACATAAGGGAAGGGTTGGTCAAAACCTATCTTTGAAGGGACCCGGCCTGCTCCAACAGCAACAATGCAACCCCTGGGTTTTGGCGCCGGGGAAGGCTGCCACCCCCCCAAAAAACCACCTGCCTGGATCAACCCCCCTCATCTCCGGCTCCTTACAGGGGAAACCTTCCATTCCCCGGCCCGTTTTGCATGTACGGGATTCAATCCCATTTATTTGGAAAATAAGGTACCATCACCTCAGGAAACCCCCATCCACACCCAAACCAAGGAGTCTGCCATGTTACAACCCAGCGAAATCCATCCGGGAATCGGAACCCGCCGCGGCGCCATGGAACCCACCCACCAGCCCGTAAAAGGGAAATCCCTGAAACACCCGGCCCCCCTGGCCCCCAAAATTTTTGCCGATACAGCCAAAATTGAGGAAATCCGCACCCTGCGGGATGGGGGGATCATCACCGGTGTCACCACCAACCCCACTTTGCTGAAAGCGGCAGGCGCCCACGATTGGGATTCAGCCCATCAAATCATGCGGGATATTGTCAAACTGATGGCCCCCCATCCGGTTTCTTTGGAAATCACCGAACTGGACCCGGTTAAAATGGTGGAACAGGGCAAACGGCTGGCCGGTTTTGGCCCCAATGTGGTGGTGAAGGTGGCCACCGGGGGGTATCAGGCCGTGGATAAAGCCCTGGACCCTTTTACCGGGTTGCATGTCATTCACGAATTGTGGAAAGCGGACATCCGCACCAACGCCACCCTGATTTTCAATTGCACCCAGGCCCTGTGGGCAGCCAATGCGGGGGCCACCTATGTTTCCCCCTTTTTGGGCCGACTGGCCGATTACATGTACAAAAACGACACGCCGGAGCGTGCCCCCGGAAACTCTCTGTTTTTTATGGAAGACCACAAAGCCCCGGCAGGCGGCCCCGAGCGGGTGGGCAACACCCCCTATGTGGCCCTTCACGGTCCCCGGATGGACGCCGGGGTCCGGTTGATCAACGAAATCGTCACGGTGTTTTGCAACTACAACATTCACACCGAAGTGTTGGCGGCATCTCTCCGCAACGCGGTGCAGCTTTCCGAATGTCTGGTGGCGGGGGCCGACATCATCACGGTTCCGGCGGCCATTTTGATGGGGGTGGCGGACCATACCCTCACCTCCGAGGGGATGACCTCTTTTGTCAAAGACACCCAGGTGTTCGGCCACCAGTGATGTGAAACCCCGTTTGGCGATTCAGGGCGGAAGGGGCCGCCTTCCTTCTGCCCTGACAATGCTTGCCTGCTGGTATTTGCCTGACGGTATTCTCCTTCCTTGGCGGGGCCTGCCGCCAAACCGGATTTCCCCCCCGCCGCCCCAACCCTGCCGCCCCAAAGGGTTTGCCGCCCCCC
>JAOUFO010000133.1 GCA_029858165.1 Deltaproteobacteria bacterium
ACCATTGACTTAAATTCTGGCCTTCCACATATTCGGTTAAAAAATACAAAAACCGCCTTTCTCCGGGGGGGGAAACCACCTTCACCACATGCGGGCTGTCAATCCGCCTGCCGATCCATTCCTCCCGGATAAAACGGTCTATGTATTCCGGGTCATCCAGGTAATTGACTGAAGGGGTTTTCAGAATCACCGCCTGTCCCGTTTCAACAATCACCGCCTGATACAATTGGGTGTGTTTGCTGGTGTACACCTCCCTAAGAATCCGCAATCCCTCCCACTCCATTCCCACCGAAAGAGGCGGAGGAAAGGGTGTGGCGGTTAATTGGCGGTAGAATTCATCGGTTTCCCGGTTGGGCAGCCGGGTTACCCGCACCAGCACACAGGTGACATTGTCATCACTGCCCGCGGCGACCGCCTTTTCGCACACCCGCCCGGCCAGCTGTTCCAGATTGTCCTCCAGAGGGGTAAACAGGCTGAGCAAATCCGGGGCGCTTAAAAAATCATGGACCCCGTCACTGACCAGCATAAACAAATCTCCAACCTCCACATCCTCACTGACATGGTCAAACCCCACCTGTTCTTCCGCCCCCATGGCACGGGTAAGATAGGTTTTGTGGGGCCCTGCCACCATCCGGTGATCCCGGGTGAGGGGTGTCAAAACCCCCCGGTAAGGGTGGAAAAATACCACCGCGCCTGGCGGGGGGTTCTTTTGCTGGCCGGTGAGCATCTGCGGACAGGCAGGGATAGGATCGCATCCCACCCCTGCGGAACGGTGGCCTACATGGGCAAAGACCACCCCATCACCCGGGTGGAACTGGCCGGGGAAACCCCCTTGGGGCAAACCGATCTGATGAGATTGGACCAGGCCTTTCCACAATCCGAAGAACTGGAAAGCCTGGTGTATAACGATGCGCGTCACTCGCTTTTTAAGCGGGTGTGGCTGCGGGATGACCGGCTGGCGGGAGTGCGTTGGGTTGGAGAACACCCTCAGGAAACAGAATGGCTGGTCGGCCTGATGCTGGAACACAGGGAAATCGGCACCTTGCGCCCTTATCTGCTGGCCCCTGGCGGACCGGTGAGCAAAGAAAACACCAAAGGCAAAATCGTGTGCGCCTGCCAAAACGTAGGGGCGCTGGAAATCAAACGGGCCATACAGGCCGGGGCGGCCACTTTGCAAGGGGTCCAATCGGCCACCCTGGCCGGGACCGGGTGCGGCTCCTGTATACCGGAAATTAAAAAAATGCTCGGCCAGGAATCCGGGTTTTCCCGGTAAAGCGGAACACTCCCCCCAAAAACCATCACGGGCTTACGCCGCCCAATCCCCTCGCCCCGCCCGCCTGGGGGTCCGATTTGGCCGTTGGCGCCGCCATGCTCTTTCGTAAAAGGGGGGCGCGGGGGGGCTTGCTCCCCCGCATGTTTTTCAGCTTTTTTGAATCTTTTGGCGGCTCCAAATCACTAAGCCGGGCTGGTTACACTTCTTTTGGGATCCCTGTCCAGCGGTTCACCACCGCCATCCGCCTTGTGGCGGCTTTGGCCGGGCTTGCGCCGCCTTTCTTTTTGGGTTCCTTGTCCGGCAACCAGCACCGGCGTTTATTTGTCGCCGGTCGGCTCCAAATCACTAAGCCAGGCTGGTTGCACTTCTTTTGGTGTCCTGTCCAGCGGTTCACCACCGCCATCCGCCTTGCGGCGGCTTTGGGCGGGGTTCACCGCCTTTCTTTTGGGGGTTACAGTTTATCCAGGGCTTTTATCATGTTTTCGGCCACGCCGCGGAACCCGTTTTTCACCGGGGAATCCCCTTTGGCGGCAGATACCGGCTCACCGGCATCCCCCCCCTGACGGATGGAAAGCTCCAGGGGCAGACGGCCCAAAAACGGCACGTTCAAATCCTTGCAGGCGGCCTCGCCGGTGCCGGAGTTGAATATGGCGGTTTCATGGTCACAATGGGGGCAGACAAAACTGCTCATGTTTTCCACCAGCCCCAGGATGGGGATTTCCACTTTTTGAAACATCGCCACCGCCCGGATGGCATCCAGCAGGGCCACATCCTGAGGGGTGGTGACAATCAACGCCCCGCTCACCTCGCACAACTGAGACAGGGTCAATTGCACATCGCCGGTTCCGGGGGGCAGGTCTAAAATCATAAAATCCCCGCCGGGCCATTGGGTATCCCGCAACAATTGGTCCAGCACCTGATGCACCATCGGCCCCCGCCAGATGGCCGCCTGGGATTCATCCACCAGGTTTCCCAGGGAGAGGATATCCAAGCCGAATTTTTGAATGGGGACGATTTTGTTTCCGTTGATTTCCGGGCGGGCCTCCCGCAGGCCGGTCATGATGGGCACCGAAGGGCCGTAAATATCGGCGTCAAACAAAGACACCTTATGCCCCATCCCGGCCAGGGTGACCGCCAGATTCACCGCCACGGTGGATTTGCCCACCCCCCCCTTGCCGCTGGCCACGGCGATCACCGCCTTGTAATTATCCAGATACACCTGCCGCTCGGGCCGTTGGGCGGCACGGGGCTGGGTGCCCTCCGGGGGATGGTGGTGTCCCCCTGCGTGGGAGTGGTTGTGGCCGCCGGGCTCCGTCACCTGCAAAGTTACACCCTGGATGCCGGGGATTTCCTTCACCCGGGATTCCACCTCCCGGGTCACCCGGGAGCGCAGGCCGTCATCCGCGGGCAGAGCCAGGGTGATGGTGACCTGATCCCCCTTGACCACGCAGGTGGTGACCGCTTCGGCTTCCAGCAGGTGTTGGCCGGTTTCCCCCAGTTGAATGGAGGTGAAGGCTTGCTCAAACAGGGTTTCCATATCGGGCATGAGAATGTTTTCCTGAAAAATGGCTTGATTGGAGCGGGCGGCCAGCCCCTTGGAACCGGCCCCCGCCTGTGTGATCTATCAAAGTCCCATTCTATGATGGAAACACCCCAAAAAGAAAGGCACCAGCCAGCCTGCGGCGTTTGGAGCCGACCGGCGACACAACGCAGGGCTGTGCTGGTGCTGGACAGGACCCCAAAAAGAAAGGCACCAGCCAGCCATCGGCGTTTGGAGCCGACAGGCGACACAACGCAGGGCTGTGCTGGTGCTGGACAGAACCCAAAAAGAAAGGCACCAGCCAACTTTAAGCAAAAATTCGGCGGGGGGGCCGACCCCCCTGGGCCCACAATTTACGGGTTTTGAAGCAGGCGAAAATAGAATCGTAAAGGTGTGGGGGGAGGACGGGCCAAGGATCCCCCGCAGGATTTGCGGGGATCAGGATTTAAAGTCGTCAGAATCGCCTGAATCGTTTTCAAAAGAGAGTGCCAGCGGTTCACTCCCTCCGGAAAGTGCGGATTCCTCGCCGAATTGAAAGTCATCCTCCCGCAACAACCCCTCCGGGGAGAAATTTTCCTGGTTTGAAAAATCAGCCCGGCGCTCTGGGGGGGCTTCCTCCTCGGTTTCTTTCAAACGGAATTGGCCCACCAGTTTTCTGAGGTATTCCATTTGGCCGTTTAATTCCTCGGCGGCGGCGGCGGATTCTTCGGCGGCGGCGGCATTTTGATGGGTCACATTGTCTATCTGGCCCAGGGTTTGGCTGATATTGGTGATATCCGCCGCCTGTTCGTTGGAACTGGAGGCAATGGATTCCAGCAAAGAGGTCATGTGCTGGAATCCCCCCACCACCTGGATGAGAGTGTTTTGGGTGGTTTGGGCTATTTCGGTCCCTTTCTGCACTTTTTTCACGGTGCTTTCAATCAAAGCACTCACATCCCTGGCGGCTTTGGCGGAGCGGATGGCCAGATTGTGCACCTCATCGGCCACCACGGCAAACCCTTTGCCGTAAGCCCCGGCTCTGGCGGCTTCCACCGCGGCGTTTAAGGACAGCAGGTTGGTCTGAAAGGCGATCTCATCAATCACGGTGATGATTTTGGAAATTTCCCGGGAACTGCTGTTGATATCCAGCATGGAGGCCACCATCTCTCCCATGGAAGAGGTTCCATGGTCGGCATTCATCTGAAACCCCTGGGCCAATTGACTGACCAGAGAGGAATTGGCGGCGTTGCCGGATGTTTTGGCGGTCAGGTCGTTGATCGTGTCGGTGATCATATCCAACGACACCTGTTGCTCATAGGCCCCCTGGCTGAGAGAATGAGAGGTGTTGGATACTTCCGCCGCCCCTACCGCGATCTGGTTGGCGGCTTGAGTGATTTCGGTGATCAATTTGTTCAGGTTGGCCACGGTTTGTTGCAAAGCCAAACCCAATTCATCCATTTCGCTTTTCACCTCAACTTCCATGGATAAATCCCCCTGGGATACCCGCCTGAGGCTGGCCAGGGTGGAGAACTTCATGTTTTCGGCAAACGCTTCTATGGCTTTGGCCATTTGGCCCAGTTCATCATTGCGGAACTCCCCCAAATTGATGTCAATCCGACCCAGGGCCATATCCTCCAAAGCCTTGGAAAAATGGTTGAGGGGATTGCGGATGGAGCGGGTGATGGCAACTGAAATGAAAATCCCGAACAACAGTGCCACCACTGCCAGCAGAGGAAACAGGGTATTGGCGGTGGATATGGATTCAATAATCAGGTTCAGTTCCCGGCTCAGTTTGGAGTTTTCCGTCTCAGAGATTTCCTCCACCTTGCTCACCAGACGATCAGATATTTTGTTGTATCCGGGCATCAACCGATTGCCCGCCGCAGTGCCCTGACGGATATAGGCGTTGGTCATTTCTCCGCCCTTTTCCTTGAATTCCTTGAACAGTTCCTCAAGCTCAAGGATTTTCCTCAACCCTTCCTTATCGTTGAAATCTTCATAATAGACTCGGAAGTTTTCCAGAGCGTCGGAAAAATCGTTGTTCAGCATACGGCTCATCTGGGCCGCCTCAGCCTGCTCCCCTATGCCGGAGGAAATCTCCTCGGTCCAATGCTGCAACTGAAACACATCCAGTTCCATCTGCTTGGCCAATTGGGCAAATGTAAGGATATCCCTTCTGGCCCTTACAAACTGGTCCAAAAGATTGCTGGAAAGATAAGAGAAGGCCGCAGTGGTGACAAAAACCACCATCAGCAGAATGGAAAATCCCAATGCGACACGGGTTCCGATTTTCATGGTTCTGGTCCTTACCTCCCCAAAAAAGAATAGCTTTCTGCATACCCAGCCGGGTTCATAAAGCAATACTCATAGCACTATTGAAGCCGGGATGGAACAGGGTTTGATGGTTGGCCGGTGTTTTTTGTCTTTCCAGCGGATTCCGATCCGCCATCCGCCTTTCAGCGGCTTGGGGCGGGGTTCACCGTCCTTCCTTTTGGTGCGCTGCCCCAATCCCCGCAACCCTGTATAAGCTTTCTTCAAACCCCGTAAAAGGGGGGTGCGGGGGGGCACGCTCCCCCGCTTTGTTTTTTGTTGTTTGTCCTGCGGCACCAGCACCGGCACGGGCCTTGCGGCTCCAAACGCCGAAGGCTGGCTGGTACTTTCTTTTTGGGTTCCCTTGACCCTGTATAAGCCTTCTTCAAAACCCGTAAAAGGGGGGTGCGGGGGGGCACGCTCCCCCGCTTTGTTTTTTGTTGTTTGTCCTGCGGCTTCACCACCGGCACGGGCCTTGCGGCCCTTTTGGCCGGGCTGGTTGCACTTCTTTTGGGGGGCCTGTCCGGCAACCAG
>JAOUFO010000134.1 GCA_029858165.1 Deltaproteobacteria bacterium
GTGTTTGTGGCCCCCCCGGGCTTAATCCGGGACGAAGGCCTGGCCGGGTGGGTGGCCCGCTGTCTGGCCTTTGTAAACACCCTGCCCCCTAAACAGCCCCCCCTTCCGGCGGCGGGGCGGTGGATTCCAGCCGCCCCACCAGCCCGGCATACAACCCCCCTTTGGCAATAAGCGACTGATGGTCGCCGGATTCCACCACATGTCCTTTGTCCAACACCAGGATGGTATCGGCATGACGGATGGTGGACAGCCGGTGGGCGATGGCGATGATGGTTTTGTCCTCATACAGCCGGTTAAGGGCTTTTTGGATCAATTGCTCGGTGAAGGAATCCACCGATGCGGTGGCCTCATCCAGAATGATCAGCTCGGTCCGGGCCAGGATGGCCCTGGCGAAGGCGATCAACTGGGCCTGCCCGGAGGAAAGGTTGCCCCCCCCCTGGGTGATGACGAAATCATACCCCCCTTCCAGCCGGGTGATGAATTCATGGGCGTGGACGTATCTGGCCGCCTGTTCAATCATGGCCGGGGTGATGCCGGGCCGCCCCAGGGAAATGTTAAAGGCCACGCTTCCCTGAAAGCAAAAGACGTTTTGATGCACCACCGACACCATGCGGGCCAGCCGGTCGGCGGAAACCCCGGATAGCTCCTGGCCGTTGAGGGTGATATGGCCCCCATAGCCGGAATAAGCCCGGGTCAACAGACGGATGACGGTGCTTTTGCCGGAACCGGTGGCCCCCACGATGGCCAGGGTCTGGCCCCGTTTTACGGCGAACGACACCCCCTTCAGCACCTCTTCCCCCTGGGGGGAATAGGCAAAACTCACATCGGAAAAGGCAAGCTCCTCCACTGTTTCCGGGGGGGGCAGTTCTTCCTCCGCCGCCTGGGGTGGGGCATCCCATACCGCCTGGGGGGGGAGGGATTCCGCCGGGTCCAGGGGGACCTGAAACAAATCCCCGATATGGTCCAGGGCCGCCCGGCCCCGCTGCAACACGGCCACCTGCTGGGAAAACTCCTTCAAGGGGACAAACAGCCGCTGGATGTATTCCAAAAAGGCCACCAGCACTCCCAGGGTCAGCATCCCCGCCAGCAATTCTCCCGAAGCCACCCACAGCAGCATGGCCAGGGCCAGGGTGGTCACTCCCTCCACCAGAGAATACAGCAGGGCGTCATACAGGTTGGATTGGTTTTGGGCGATAAAGAACCGGTGGTTTTTTTCTATGAACCGGTCATACACCTTTTGTTCCTGGCCGAACAACTGGACGGTTTTCATCCCCTGAAGGGCCTCCTGCAAAAAGCCGGTGGCATCCGAAAGCGACTGCCGGGCCTTGAAAAAGTAGGTGCGCACCCGCCCCTGGAAAAACCGGATCAGCACCACCAGCACCGGCCCCATCACCAGCACGGTCAGGGTCAGCCGCCAATCCAGCCAGAACATGGCCCCCAGGTACACCAACACCTTTAATAGATCCATAAACATGGATAGCACCCCGGAACCCAGCCCTTCTCCCAGGGCCTCAAAATCGCTGGTGATGCGGGTGAGGATGGAGCCGATGGGGTGGGTGTCAAAATAGGACCGCGGCAGGCGGAGTGTGCGTTGAAACAGGGTTTCGCGCATATCCTGCAAAATGGAAATCCCGGCCCGCTGCAACAGGGATACATACAGGGCATCGGCCATATACCCCCCCACCACCAGCACCCCGGCCAGGGCCGTCAGCCGGGCCAGGGGGACCAAAACGGCAGAAGGGTCCCCCAACGCGGCGGCCGGGATGATGTATTCGTCAATGGCCACCTTGGTCAGGTAAGGAACCATCATGGCCAGCCCGGCGGAAACCGGCATGGAGGCCAGCACCAGAATCAGCTTCCAGCGGTGGCGGGCGATGGCGGGGCGGGCCACCTGCCACAGACCGGTGCCTTGGGGCGGGGTTTTAGAGGCGGGGGTCATATTTCCTGATGAAAAAATCCGGGGATAAACCGGGCTGGAGAAACAGAATACGGCTCGTTGGGGTGAAGGGCCGGGTAAACGTGCGGATGGCCGTCAGGTGAGCCGCGGGCGGTCCTGGCCCGTTTGGTGGTCCTGTTCGGTTTGCAACAGCCACCCCCTGCGGTAGCTGCCTTCCCGGTTGATCAACTCCCCATGGGTGCCGGTGTCCACCACCCGGCCGTTTTCCAGCACCACAATGCGGTCGGCTTTTTCCAACACGGATGTGCGGTGAGACACAATCAACAGGGAGCGGGAATGATGGAACCCGTAAATGGACCGGATCAGGGACCGTTCGGTTTCGTGGTCCACGGCGGAAAGCGGGTCGTCCAGAATCAGCAGTTCACAGGGCTTCAGCATGGCCCGCCCCAGGGCGATGCGCTGTTTCTGCCCTCCGGAAAGGGTAATGCCTTTTTCCCCCACCAGGGTATCCAATCCCTGGGGAAACCGATCCAGGTCCGGCCGGAGGGCGGCGTCCTCCACGGTTTGGGACAAGGCGTCTTCGTCCTCACTGCCGCCGAACATCAGGTTTTCCCGGATGGTATCCGAGAACAAAAACGGGTCCTGGGTGACTGTAACCACCCACCGGCGCAGATTTTGCTGGGGCACATGGGTGGTATCCACCCCTTCCGCCCAAACCGTGCCTTCCGGGGGGGCGAGGTACCGGTTGATCAAATTGACCAGGGTGGTTTTGCCGCTGCCCACCTGGCCGAACAGCCCCACGATTTCTCCGGGTCGGATGTCCATCCCGATGTCGGTCAGCACCGGCTGACCGGGCCGTTCCGGGTAGGCGTAAGTCAGCCCCCGGATGGCAAGCCCCGTTTGCCATGGGGTTTTCAGTTCAGGCTGGGGTTGGGGCAATGGGGGAAGGTCCGGCGGGGTTTCCAAAATGGATTGGATGGAATCCATGGAGGTAAACCCTCTTTGCAGCACAAACATCATAAAGGTCATGCCCATCAGGGGGGGGACCATCATGGTCAGGTACAGCAGATAGGCCAAAAACTCCCCCATGGTGATCTCGGCGCGGATGACCATCAGCCCCCCCAGCAGCACCAGCATCACTTTCAGGCCGTTCACCAAATGGGAAAGAATGGGCATAAAAAAAGCCCGGATGTTGGCCAGCCGCAACTGGGTTTCCATCACGGCGCCGTTTAACCGGCCAAACTGCCGCTGGGTGTGGGGATAGGTTCTGCAACCTTTCACCACCTCTATGCCGTTGTAGGATTCCACAATGAAATCCGAAAGGTTTTGCAGGGTGGTCATTTGTTTCATCTGTTCGGAGCGCATCATCCGAACCCCGATTTGCAACACCATAAATCCCGCTATTACCGGCAGGGTGGAATACAGGGTCAGGGTGGGGGATATCCGGTACATATAATACGGGGCCAGGGACAAGGTGGCCACGCTGTTGGTCAATTGCAACAAACCAAAGCCCATCACCAAACGAATGCCGTTTATATCGTTGTTGATCCGTGAAATAATGGCCCCGGTGGGGTTTTGACTGAAATAGGACCGTTGCAGGGTGGTCAGGTGGGCCAGCAGCCGGTTTTTCAGGTCAAATTCCACCTTTCGCCCGGGAGTAAAGAACACCATGCGGGAAAGTGTGCGGGTAAAGATAATGGCCACCGCGAACAGCAGAATCCATTGCAGACGGTTGATGAAATCCCCATGGGCGGAGCCATCGGCCCGGGAAAGAATATCTATGGCCTGTTGCAAATAGCGGGGAATGGCCAGACTCATCCACAAAGTCAGGGCCAGGGTCACCACCCCGGTCAGGTAGGAAAACCGGTTTTGCCATACCAGGGAGAAAAAGAAGGAGTAACGACTCATCAGATTTTTGGAAACACCAACATGGGTTGCGGCCCCCCACAGGCGGGGGGGCTTACCGGGAGATGAAAACAGTCGGCCCGCAAGTGGTTTCCATAAATTGAAGCACCACCAGGGGAAAGTCGTTCAAATGCAGATCCACCTGATTTTCGGCCGCGTTGTGGTACACATCCAGGCCCACTTCAGACAGGGCGTGTTTCAGGCGGGCGGCCACCTCAAAAATATCCGGGATTTCATCCAACAGGGTTTGGGCGTCCTTAAGAATCATGGCCAGGGCATCCTGGTCCAACCTCTTTCGGAACTCTTCCATCCGAAGGAAAATCGCGCGAGCGGTGGCGAGGTATATGTCTTCCATGTGAAGGCTCAATCCGGTTTGGCTTCCAGAATCCCTCCTCTGGTTCCGCCTCTACCGCCGGACGAATCCAGGGCAAGCACCATGTGTCATAACAGTTCCATCATGCGCCCATTTCGCGGGGGAAACAACCCTCTCAGGCGGGGGCACCCGCCCCTTTCCGTCTTTGGGCCGCCATCGGACCGGCCCCGGAAAAACGGTTTCCCAAAACCGATCCGTGATTTTAGGGTAAGACAGTCCACAGGACAATTCCAGCTTGTTTAGAACGCCCCTTCCCGGCCACCTGAAAGGAGAGCCCATCCATGAGAATGCGCAATATCCTGATTGTCCATGATTCCAAACCGGTGCGAAACCTATTGAGCATGTACACCTTTGCCGAAATGGAGGATGCACTGCCCTATGGGGCAGCCAATGGCCGGGAGGGGCTGGAACTGATGCAGAAAACCCGGTTTGATGTGGTGGTGTGCGCCAACCGGATGGAGGGGATGAGCGGCATTGAGGTGGCCAGGGAAATCCGCAAACTGCCCCAGGGGAAGGACACCCCCTTTGTTCTGCTGACCGCCACCTTGAACGGAGAAATCAAGGATGCCATGGCCCGCAATCATATTGACCATTGCCTGGAGGTTCCCTTTGAGGCCCCGGCCCTGGCGGTGATGATCAATCAGGTATGCAATCCTGTTCAATGGCGCACTTCCAGAAGGGTCAGCATTCCGGGGATGGGGGTCCGCTTGCGGGTAAACGGAAAGATGGTGGAGGGCAGCCCGATCAACATCAGCCAGGGGGGAATCTCCTTGGAAATGAATCATCCCGGCCCAGGGATTGATCTGCTGACAGGAGCGGTCTTGTCCCTGGAATTTCCCGGTGAATACAACGCGGAACCGGTGGAGGAGATTCCCATCCGTCTGTTGCAGATGATGGTGGCGGGCTGGAACCCGGATGGCCGTCCAGGCAAACTGCGAACAGTCTGGCAGTTTGTCAAACCTGCGGAGAGGGCGGTTCAAACCCTGAACTGGGTGTTTGAACAATTGGAAACCCCCAACTGGTAATCCCTTTCTGCAAATGATCTCCGTGGTGTGAAAAAAGCCCAACCGGGTCCTCCCGGTTGGGCTTTTTTTTTGGCCGACAATTTGCACCTCTCCCGGCATCAACCTTTTCGGATTTTCTGCTCCCCCAACCGGGGAACACCGTCCTTGAATTTTGGGGCCATTGGAGAATGTGATGATCGGTAAATTCCGTATTTGGGCCTGGATTTTGGCGGCCCAATTGACTGTAAGCGCCTGTGCCATGGATTCCAACCAGACCCCCAGATATTTTCGCGGCCATTCCGGGGGGGGGATTCAATATACCGGGACGGATGATCTGATGAAAACCGACAATCCCCGGATACGCCGGTTCCGGGAATATTACCTGCGCACCGTCACCGTGGAATCGGCCCTGCAAAACAGCCGCCCC
>JAOUFO010000135.1 GCA_029858165.1 Deltaproteobacteria bacterium
CAAACACCCAACCTGATATAAACAAGAATACCTCATCGGCTTCCTGCTGCGCAATCAAACCGGCGTGAACTTTGCCCCCCCCCTCCACCAGCAGACTGGAAAGCCCTTCTCCCCGCAAACGGGGTAAAAAGAACCCCGGTTCCGGTTTGGGGGTGGGGCAGAGCCAGACTTCAACCCCTCTGCGGCGCAATCCTTCCACCTTTTCCGGGGGGGCATCGCTGCCCGCAATCACCACCCTGCGGCACCCGTCCTCGGCCAGAACCCGGCTCCCAGGCGCAATCCGGCAGGAGGAATCCAAAACCACCCGGGCCAGGGAAGAAGGCAACCCGGAAAGGGAATTTTCCCAACTGTCCAACCGGATGGTCAACTGAGGATCATCTGCCTCCACGGTGCGTATGCCCACCAGAATGGCGGAATGAATCCTCCGCAACAAATGGCCCGCCCGGCGGGATTCCTCCCCGGTGATCCAGCGGGATTCCCCTCCGGATGTGGCGATCCGCCCGTCCAGGGTGGAGGCGGCCTTCAGGGTCACATAGGGCCGATCGGTGGCGGCCAATTTTTTGGCCGCCCGGTCAAAAAATCCATCCAGCGCTGCCAAACTCATAAAGACTTCCTCCTTAAATTTGTCCGTGAAACCTCTGCATCCAGCACAAAATCACCCACCCGCACGGGTAGGACCCAGATACGATTTAACTTTTTGGTTGACAAGGAAACAAATGTTCCTGTATTCCCAAAATTGGGGGCAAACGTTCCCCGGACCAGCCACCAATGGCCGGCCCACGGCGAATAATGATGAGTAAGCCAAAAACAACCGGTGGAAACCGATACGGATCAAAAGCCCGGCAGGGCAGCCCAACCCAATCCATAAGGACGGATTCCTATGAGAACACAACCCAAACCGGATTCCCGGGTCAAGCCCCTCGGGCTTTCCTTTTCCGGAACTGTGGAAAAAGGCACTGCCATCATCCTGGATGACACCGGTGAAACCCTGATCATCAAGGAAATCCACGGAAACCAGATCGTGTTTGAAAAACAGGCGGAAAAGCAGCAGGCCCTGGGATAGGTTTGCTTTTCCGGCCCGACCCTAATGCCCGTGATTGGTATCGGGTGGCTCCTCCGGCCAAATCAGGCCATTCCCCCGGTTCAAGGGGGGAGTGGGTATGTTTGGCACTGCTTCGCCCCCCCCTTTCCATGTTTGTCAGCCCCCGCCTGATGCACCTCTTTGGGAGAACCATATTCACCTGTATTGGGCGTTGGGGTGGTATGCTTGGTAGGTTTTGCGAAAATCCGGCGTATTGACATGGGCATACAGGGTGGTGGCATCCAGGTGGCGGTATCCGAATAAAAACTTCAACTGATCCAAATCCATTCCTCCCAGCAACAGGTGGATGGCAAATGCATGCCGCAGGGTGCGGGGATTGAAGTTTTTTTTGATGGCCGCCTGCCCGGCATATTTTTTGATCAGTTTCCATATCCCGATCCGGGAAATCCGGGTGCCGTTTCTCCCCGGGAACAAACACACCTCCCCCTCGTGCAACACTCTGCCGGGGCGGGATTCCGCCAGAAACCGTTTGAGCAGTTCCACTGCCCGGTCCGTCAAGGGCACCATCCGATTCCGTTTGCCATCCACCCGCACAAACCCCAGATCCAATTGAAGCGAACTGACATCCAGGGCAATCAATTCATTCAATTTGAAGCCGCAGGAATACAGCAATTCCAGCATGGTTTTGTCTCTTAAGCCCAGGTAATGGGATTCGGCGGGGGTATCCAACAGGGTGGTCACCTCTCCGGGGGTCAACATGGTGGGGAGATCATGATACACCTTGGGAAAAACAACCATATCCATCGGGTTGGAGGAGAGGAGACCCGATTCCTCCAAAAAATTGAAGAACAGCCGAATGGATGACAAATGACGGTTGATGGAGCGGGGTTTTAACCGCCGGGCCAAGGCGTTTTGGTATTCCTGAATGGTTGGAAGGGTCACGTTTTTCAAAGCGGCCAGATCCACCGCCTCTCCGCCGTTTCTTTTTTCCAACCATTCCTGAAGGCGCATCAGGTCCAGCCTGTGGTTCTGGATGCTGTTTTCGGAATACCGCCGCAGATGTAGATTGGCCGAGAACTGGAGGAGCAGCCTGTTCATAAACCGGATCATTTGAATTTGTTGGGTCCCTTTTTCATACCTGGTGGACTTGTCCCGTGTATTATAGCCATAATAAAAGGATTGAAGAAAGCGGGGGGTCCTTCCATTCAAAAAGGCTTGAAGGGTTTGGCCCCATGGGGTTTTCTGGCCGCCGGGGCACACCCCCCCGGGGGGGCTGAACCGGCAACGGGATAAACTGGAAGAAAGGTTTCCCCGAAACCGCCGACCACGCTTGGCACCTTCAACCCCCAACCCCTCAACCCCCGAATCTTCAACCCCCAGTCAGGTGAACCCATGCTTTTCAACACCGACTCCCAATCCTTAAACGCCCTGCGCCACCGGTTTCTGATAGAAAAACCGGAGCGGGTGAACGACTGGCTGTGGGGGGAGCATCCTCAAATTTCCGCTTTTATCCTGAACTGGGTGGGGGATGTGGAAAAACTCTCCGGTTTTTTAAAGCCTCTTTCCATGGACCAGCGGACCGATATCCTATACCGCATATCCCAATTGGATCCGGGGCTGACTCCCTCCCCTTTTCAAGAGGATATTCTGGTGGAAGCCTTGCGGCAGGTTTCCCCTTATTTGATGGAAGCCGGAGAGGAACTGGCGCGGGAGGACACCCCCCCCCAGCGGGGATACGCCCTGTTTCAGGGGTATTTGAACACCCAACCCAGGGAAGGGGTGGATAAACTGTTGGCCCGCCTGGAGGATTATGATGGAGTGTTGGCCCGCCTAAGCGGCAGCCTGTATGGCTATTCAACCGGGGGAAGCGAATCCTCCCCCCCTTCTTTTTACGGGTTGCTGAACACCTACTGCGATTTGTTGAATTACCATTTCGGGGTGTTGGGGCTTCAGCCCGCATTGGTGTACCAGGAAGGGCTGGAAATGATCTCCGCCGAAAAATATATGGAGGATATGAAGGGGGAATGGCTGGCCTTTCAGGCCAAGGATGTGCAAAACACCTCCGTATTTTATATGATGGCCTCCCCGCAGTTGTTTTACCATTTTCTGGAAGCCAGCTTCAGTGCGGCCAAACCCATGATGTTTCACAACATCCTGCGCCCCAAAATCACCTTTTTGGAAAAAGAGGTGGCGTTGGCCTTTACACGCACCCTGGTGGACTATCTTTTTCTGGTGTTGTTTCAAAAGGAGGCCCGGGACACCCCCCAGGTTATGGAATCTGATGATCAGGCCATGGTGGAGGATATGGGCCGGATGGGGAAAACACCCTTGGTGGCGGTGCGGTTTGGATTGAAGTTCGGCCACACCCAGGCGGGGAATCTGGAGTTGTTGCTCACCCCCCCCCTGCTGGAGGCCCTTACCGGTCTGTGGGGGGAAGGGCTGTTTCAGGAGGTGGTGGGCCCTTTGTTGGCCGATGGCCCTTCTCAGGCCAAACTTGCGGATACCGGCACAACGGACCATCCGTCCCACCGGCCCGGCCCCCCGGCCAAAAAAGAAAAACCGGCCAAAAAGAAATCCGGCCCGTCCCAAGAAGGGCCCGACTCTGCCACAGGATCTGATTCTGGAGAAATCAGCCGCAACCTGGAACAATATCTGTGGGAAAACGAACTGGAGGAAGCCGAGAACCAATCGGGGCAGCCCTCCGGTGTGGAGGAAACCCCCTTTGATTTGTTGCTGAAAGGGTATTCCATCGGGGAAATCGCCACCCTGGAAGAAAAAACCGTCCAGAATCGTGAATGGATGGCCGATATTCACTATTTTTACGGGTCCAGGCTGTTGCAGGAAAAGCTGTATCAGGATGCCGCCGAAGCCCTGGAACGCAGCGTGGCCGCGGACCCGGACCATATCCAGGCCCAACTGTTGTTGGCTGCGGCCTGGGGGGAATCGGGATTTTATTTCAAGGAAATCCTGGCCTATAAAACCCTGATCGCCAAAGGCCGCTGTATTCCGGAAGTGTATGTGCTGCTGTCCCGGCGGTTGTCCTTCCTGCGCCGGGTGGACCAGGCGTTTGATGCCATGCGCAAAGCCCTGGACCACGGGTTTCAACACCGGGAAGTCCTCAACAACGATGTTTGTTTTCAACACCTGCGAAATTCCACAAAATGGCGCCAATACCTGGCCCAAAACCCCTGAACGCCCGGAACTTTACATGACCACCCTTCTTTTCAGTGACGCCTCCCCTCCCTTGGAGTCCTTTGACCAACTGATTGATTATTTTAAAAAAGGTGAAACCCCCCGCCATCTCTGGAAAATCGGCGCCGAACATGAAAAAACCGGTTTGTACACCGCCACCCGCCAGCCGGTCCCTTTTGGAGGGGATTCCGGCATCCGGGCGGTGCTCCAGGGATTGCAGGACCGTTTCGGTTGGAGCCCCATTTTGGAGGGGGAGGAGCTGATCTCCCTGGCCCGGGAGGGTGCCATGATCACCCTGGAGCCGGGGGGGCAACTGGAACTCAGCGGTGCCCAATGGGATGACAGCCACCAGATCCTGGCAGAAGTGGAACGCCATATCCGGGAGGTAAAGGAGGTTTCCGGCCCACTGGGGATAACGTGGCTGGCCCTGGGCCACAATCCCTTGACCCCGGTCAGCCAGATTCCCTGGATGCCCAAGGAACGCTACCGGCTGATGCGGGATTACCTGCCCACCCAGGGGGAGATGGCCCTGGATATGATGCTGGCCACCTCCTCCATTCAGGTCAGCCTGGATTACAGGGATGAATCGGATATGGTCCGTAAAATCCAAACGGCCTATTCCATGGCACCGGTGCTGGCCGCCCTTTCGGCCAATTCCCCTTTTGCGGCAGGCCGCCCCGCCGGACATCAGTCCATCCGTCAGGTGATTTGGCAGCATATGGACCCGGACCGGTGCGGGATTCCCCCCCAGGTGTTCGCCGGGGATTTCGGCTACCAGGAATACGCCCGCTACGCCCTGGATGTACCCATGTTTTTTATTCACCGGGATGGACGCCACATCAATCTGGCCGGAACCCGGTTTAAGGATTATTTTGAGCATGGGGCTGAAGGACAACGGGCTACCCAGGAAGACTGGCTGGTTCATCTGACCACCTTGTTTCCTGAAGTGCGGCTGAAAACCTATCTGGAATTGCGGATGATGGACGCGGGTCCCCCGGCGGCGGTGGCTGCCTTCAGTGCCCTGGCCCGGTCTGTTTTGTATGATGACACAGCCCTGGAAGACACCCGGATTCTTTGCCGGGGAATGGATTCCATAAATTTTCCCCATGCCATGACGCAAGCCGCCACAAATGGGTTGCAGGGGATGGTTTCGGGGCGGCCCCTGTTGGAGACAGCCCGGGATTTGCTGGAAATCGCCCGGCGGGGGGCCGACCGGCTGGCCGCCTTAAACACCCTGGGAAAATCAGAATCCGCCCTGCTGGCCCCCCTGGAGGAAACCATCCGGCTGGGGATTTCCCCGGCGGCAAGGCTACTTCAGCTTTACAACGGCCCCTGGGGCCAAAAGCTGGATGGATTGTTCCAGGGGGAGT
>JAOUFO010000136.1 GCA_029858165.1 Deltaproteobacteria bacterium
TTTGTCAAAAGAGAAGTAAACCAAAAGGATATTAGTATGACGCCAAAAGAAGTGCAACCAGCCCGGCTACGCCGCATGGAGGCGAAGCCGACAAGCGGAGGCCGGTGCTGGTTGCCGGACAAGGACCCCCCACAAGAAGTGCAACCAGCCCGGCTACGCCGCATGGAGGCGAAGCCGACAAGCGGAGGCCGGTGCTGGTTGCCGGACAAGGACCCCAACAAGAAGTGCAACCAGCCCGGCTACGCCGCATGGAGGCGAAGCCGACAAGCGGAGGCCGGTGCTGGTTGCCGGACAAGGACCCCAACAAGAAGTGCAACCAGCCCGGCTGCGCCGCATGGAGGCGAAGCCGACAAGCGGAGGCCGGTGCTGGTTGCCGGACAAGGACCCCAACAAGAAGTGCAACCAGCCCGGCTACGCCGCATGGAGGCGAAGCCGACAAGCGGAGGCCGGTGCTGGTTGCCGGACAAGGACCCCAACAAGAAGTGCAACCAGCCAGCTTGCGGGCCTCACCCCCCGGCCCCTCTCCGCGCCGCCTTTTGCGGGTTTGGAAAAAAATGTAAACGCGGGGTTTGGGGCAGCGCCCCAAAAAGGGGCTGGTTGGCCCCGTTCCCCCGGTTTTGCTGGGGGGGTTAGTCGGTGAACTTTTTTTGGAGGAAGGTATACCAGTTGGGCCGACTGAACAGAATTCTGTCCAGGGCATACAGCTGGGCTTTGTTCAGCCCCATGGCCTCTTTCAGTATCTGGGGGGATTTGATGTTCCCTTCGGCGATGACGGGCAGCCGGGTGAACTTGGCCACCCATTCCAGCAGGGTTTCATCAGTATCAAAAAACTTGTTCATCACATGGATGGAAACCGGGTGGAGGATGTCCACTTTGGCGTCGGAAAGGGTTTTGATCATCCCTTTCAGGTCCCCTTCGTGAAAGCCATCTTCCAGTTTGTCGTGAATGGAAAAGTAGTAAGACACCTGCATTTCGGGTGAAATGCGGGATTTGATGGCCCGGATGATATTGGCCGGAAGGTGCATCCGTTGGTGGATATCCCCTCCGTATTCATCGGACCGGTTGTTGAGCCGGGTGGAAAGGCATTGGTCCAGCAGGTATTGCTGGGTGCCGTTGATTTCAATGAAATCGGCATCCACTTCCTCGGCCCGTTCTGCCGCGTGGACAAAAAACAGGGTGATTTCCTCTATGTCATCATCGTCAAATTCCCGGCTGACATCAAAATCCTTGCCGAAGTTGATGACGGACGGCCCCACCGGTTGTTCCTGACAGAGGGCCTCGGCGGTTCTGGCCCCGGCATGGGCCAGCCGCAGCCCCACCTGGGCCCCCTCGCTTTTTAATGCCCGCACCAGGCGGTACAGCCCTTCGGTGTGGGATTCCTCGCATATGCCAAGCTGGTTGAGGGTGGCCCGGCCCTGGGTGGCCACATAAGCCGATTCCAAAATGATGACCCCGGCCCCTTCTCTGGCGAAATTCAGGTAAAAGTTGAACAGGTTTTGGGATACGGTGCCGTCCCGGTTGGCCATGTTTTCCTGAAAGGGTTGCAAAACCACCCGGTTGGGACATTTCAGACTGTCTAAGGCAATGGGGTCAAAAAGGGATTGTTTTATCATTGTTTTTATTTCTCTCCGGCGGTCCGCCGTTGTTTTTCGTCCAGGCCGGAAATTCCCGACCGGCGGTTAAGTTCTGCCACTACCTCCCGGGGGGGGATGGCTGCCTGCGCCATCCACACCAGGGTATGAAACCACAAATCAGCCAGTTCATGGACCATTGCCTGCCGCTCCCCCGCCCCGGCGGCAAGAATCACCTCCAGGGCCTCCTCCCCGATTTTTTTCAGCATGGCGGTCTCCCCCTGGGCTTGCAGCCAGGCCACATAGGAGGATTCAGGTTTGCCCTGTCCCAGCCGTTGAAGGATCACCTGATACAGGTTGTCCAAGGTGGATTCCACGGGTTCAGGCATGGCTTTGTGGATGGTTTGGGGGGCGGAGACCGGGCTGATATGACGGCCCGCACTTTTTATGCCCATGGTGTTTTGGGATTGATTTAAGGTATATTCTGCTTATAAAAACCACAAATTAAAAATGCGCGGTAAGGCAATCTCTCTTTATGGGACAATCACTTAAAACCAAAGTCCAAAAATCTATGGCGACTCCCAATAAGTTGAAAATCCAATCCAGGACCATGGTTCTTTT
This sequence comes from Deltaproteobacteria bacterium, assembly GCA_029858165.1. Lineage (GTDB taxonomy): Bacteria > SAR324 > SAR324 > SAR324 > JACQKK01 > JAOUFO01. The sequence continues at coordinate 2,193 of JAOUFO010000136.1, forward strand.
TTTGGGCGGACACGGGGGGAGAGGGAGGCTGAGAAGTGGGCTGACCCTTGGTCTGGGGTTGGTTCCGGTATTCTGGGCGGGAGTGGTATGGGGTGCCCCTGGGGTGGATCTGCCCCCGGGAGCGGTGAAACGGGTGGTGGATGGCGACACCTTTGAGGCGGACCTGAATGGGGACGGCCGGTGGACTTTGCCCGCCGAACGGGTGCGGATGCTGTATGTGGACACCCCTGAGCTGCATGAATCCCACAAAGGAAAGGATGTGAAACACGGTGAACCGGCCCGGCGGTTTCTGGAGCAAAAACTGTTGAACCCATCTTGGCCGTTGAGGATGGAAATCACCGGCACCGATGGGTATGGCCGGGCTTTGGCCCTGGTATGGAAGGGAAAGGAAAACCTGAATCTGGCCCTGGTGGCCCTGGGCCACAGCCCGGTGGATACCCGGTTTGGATTTCCCCCCGATTATCCGGGTTATCTGCGGGCTGAGGCCGGGGCGTTTGAAGGGAAACGAGGCATTTGGGGGGATGAAAGGTCCCGGACGGCCTATCTGCAACGGCTGAAAAAAGAGGGCAGGACCCCCCTGGCCCCATCCAACCCATTGTTTGCCGCCCCGCCTCAGGGAGGGGAAGGATGGTTGAACCTGGGTCACTCTCCCCTATCCGGGCTTGTGGGGCGGTTTGTACGGATGCGGGGGGAGGTGTTGTCTTTGCGGATGAGGGGGAAAACCCCGGAAAAACAGGTGCTGACCCTGGTGCTGATGGGGGGGCCGGATGGGGAACGGGTGAACGGGGTGGTGTTTCCCCGACAACTGAGGCTTTTGATTCCAACCAGCAACCGGCAGTCCCCCTTGAAAAAGGTTGACCCGGAGGTTTTCTGGCCCCCCGGCACGTCCCTGGAGATGGAGGGGTTTGTGCAAAAATACAAGGGGAACAGTGAAATCGCGGTTCATTTTTTACGGAAAACGGAGCGCAAGCCCTGACCCTGAAGAGAAGAATGGGCAGGGGGGGGTTGACGATGGCGGGCGGGCAGGTTCTATTGGAGAGAACCTTTCAAATCGCATAAGGAAACCATGGCTTTTTATTCTTTGCTGCCTTTTATCCAATCACCCAGTCAGCCCACTTTTGGCAAGCGGAGCAGGCAGGGTGTGGTGTTGGCAATAACCGTATGGGCCGGGATGGCTTTGGCGCCGACCCCATCCCTTGCCGGTCAGGAAATGGCCACCGACAATCAGCATCGGGGACTGGTGGCGTTTGGAAACTTCGGGTTGTTTCCGGAAAACCGGACCAACAACGCGGTGTATGTAAACCAACGGCTGATTCTTACCCTTCCGGGCCGGACCATTGTGTATGTGCTGCCCTTGCCCCAGGAGGACCGCTTTGCCTATCTGGCGGTGGATGACAAGGAAAGACTGGAGGTGGGGGTGCATATGAAGCCAGGGGACCCGAAGCCTGTTCTCAGCCGGGTGTCCCCCGGGTTTTACTATCTGGTGGCCAGCCTGGATGGCGTGGTTTACAAAAAGTTGTTTCATGCGGTGCAAAAATCCTCTTTGGTGGACCTGTTGCGGTATTCCAAAACAGCGGATGGGGTGACCCCCGGCCCCAAAGGGGTGGTGTTTTACCATGTGCGCCCCAAAGAAAACGACCCCGCTCACGCGGGTCAGGTTCCCTTGGGGATTCATCTGGCGCTTTCCGATGAGGTGCGGGTAAGGAACCTCCCTTACGCGGTGTATGATAAAAATGCTGTCATCACCCTGAAATGGCAGGGGGAGGATGCCATTCAGGTGATCCATTCTGACGGCAAGCCGGAAGTCATCAGCCTTTCCCAGTTCCGCTAAAAGAAGTGCAACCAGCCAGCCTGGGCGTTTGGAGCCGACAGGCGACACAACGCAGGGCTGTGCTGGTTGCCGGACAGCACGCAAAAGAAGTGCAACCAGCCAGCCTGGGCGTTTGGAGCCGACAGGCGACACAACGCAGGGCTGTGCTGGTTGCCGGACAGCACGCAAAAGAAGTGCAACCAGCCAGCCTGCGGGCCTCACCCCCCGGCCCCCTCTCCAGGGGGAGAGGGGGGGATATGAATCATAAAATCAATGGCTTCAACAAACTGGTAAGCGCAGGAAAACCTGCAAGGCAGATGGTCTTTGCCCATTTTGACAAGCAACACCTTCCCCCTCGCCCTTAAAGAGAGGGGGTGCCCGCAGGGCGGGGGTGAGGCCTGTTTTGTGTCGCTGGTGGGATGGGTGGCGCATACCATGCGCCGGGGTGGGGCCGTTGTTTTGGGCGGAATGAGAATTGAGGAGGCCGGGCGCCCCCGAAAGCCATTCAATCAGCGGCCATGGCGGGGGGAAAGGGTCAGCACCTCCACCCCGGTGCCGGTGACGGCCACCGTGTGCTCAAATTGGGCGGAAAGGCTGCCGTCTATGGTGACGGCGGTCCAGTTGTCTTTCAGCACCCGCATCTGCCATTTGCCCTGGTTGATCATGGGTTCAATGGTAAACACCATGCCGGGGACCAGGGGCTGCCCGGTGCCTTTTTGACCGTAATGGGGCACCTGGGGTTCCTCGTGGAAATTTTCTCCGATGCCGTGGCCCACAAAATCCCGCACCACCGAGTAACCGTTTTTTTCGGCATGGGTTTGGATGGCATGGCCGATATCCCCGATAAACCCCCCCGGCCGCACCGCCATGATTCCGAAGTCCAGACATTCGCGGGTCACTTCCACCAACTTTCGGGCTTCCGGGCTGACAGCCCCCACCAGATACATTCGGGAGGCATCCCCGAAAAAGCCGTCCACCACCGAGGTCACATCCACATTCACAATATCCCCTTCCACAAGCTGGCGGTCGCTGGGGATGCCGTGGCAGATCACTTCATTGATGGAGGTGCAGACACTTTTGGGGTAGCCTTTGTAGTTTAAGGGGGCGGGAATCCCCCCGCCTTCTTTGGTGGCCTGGGTCACCCACTGGTCTATCTGGTTGGTGGTCACCCCCTGGGTGATTTTGTCTTCCAACTGGTCCAGAATTTGGGCGGTCAGAAGCGATGCCCGGCGAATCCCCTCTATCTGGCGGGGGGTTTTGATCATGGCCTGGGTTTTGGGGGCCAGCCAGGGCATCATGGAGGGGGAGCCCTCCGGCTGGTGCTGTTGGTCCGCCTCCCAGTGGCATTTTTTGTATTTTTTTCCGCTGCCGCAGTGGCAGGGGTCATTCCTGCCCAGGGCGGAGGGTGGGGTTGGGTGGGTCATTGGATGGCCTTATGGAAAATCACGCTTGTGGGAATGTACAATAACCTGAGACCTCTGCATAACTGCCAAAAGCTCCCGTTTTGATAAAAAAGCGGGGGTTTGGGGTTCCTGTCCGGCACCAGCACGGCCCTGCGTTGTGTCGCCTG
>JAOUFO010000137.1 GCA_029858165.1 Deltaproteobacteria bacterium
ATTGCGCTGTTCCCCCGAAAGTCCGGGGTCCCGCAGCATCAACTGGGTGAATCCCAGAATGCCGTTTAAAGGGGTGCGCAATTCATGGCTCATGTTGGATAAAAAGGTGGATTTGGCCCGGTTGGCCTGGACCAGCAGCCGCTGGGTTTCTTTGGTTTCGGTGATATCCCGCACAATGCCGGTAAAGGATCGGCGTTCCGCCTGCCACACTTCGCTGACCGCCAGATACAGGGGGAAGGTATCCCCGTTTTTCCGTTGGGCGGTCACCTCCCTCCCCACCCCGATGATCCGTTGTTTTCCCGTTGTCCGATAGGTTGTCAGGTATTTGTCGTGTTCATCGGCCACCGGTTTGGGCATCAACAGGTTGATGTTTTTGCCCTTGATTTCATCAAAGGTGTAGCCGAATATTTTTTCGGCGGCTTTGTTGAATCCTTCCACCATTCCGGTTTCCGAGATGGTGACCACCCCGTCGGCGGCGGTGTTTAAAATGGCGGCCAGATAGGTTTCGCTGACAGCCAAGGCCTTCTCGGCCAATTTGCGTTCGGTGATGTCAAACAGGGTGGATTGGAGGGCGGTCAACCCTTCCCAAACCACCAGCCGCGAAAAAATTTCCAGGTAAATGATTTTGCCGTCTTTTCGGACCCCTTTGGCCTCATACCGGATAGAGGGGGCCTCTCTGGTGGTCAGCAGATTGACGGTGTCTTTCACCCGCTCCACATCCTCCGGGGCCAACAATTGAGTGATGTTTTCCAGGGTCAGAATATCCAGGGGGGAATCGTAGCCGAACATTTCCACCATGGCCCGATTGACAAACAACACCTTGTTGCCCGAATGAATGGCCATCCCCTGAAGAAATCCGTCCACCAGACTTCTAAACCGTTCACGGCTGCTTTGGACGGCCTGTTCCGCTTTTTTCCGCTCGGTGATGTCGTAGCTGGCCACCTGAATGGCGGGGGTTCCCTCCCACATCACCCGGCTGATGATGTTTTCCCGCCAGAACACCTCTCCATCGGCCCGGATGGCCTGGAATTCCTGCACCCCTTCCGCCGGTTCGCCCGCCAGGGTTTTTTCGTGAATCTCCTTTACCCGGTCCCGGTCATGGGGGGCGATCAGCACCAACAGCGATCCCAATTGGATGATCTCCTCGGGGGTTTGATACCCGTGCATCACGGCGAATGCCCGGTTGACAAACAGGGGAACAAACCCCCGGTGAATGGTGATTCCCTCCAGGGAGCCTTCCACCAGGTTTTTAAACCGGGTTTCCACCTCAATCACCGCCGATTCAGCCGATTTCTGCCGGGTATACCGGGATTGATACGCAAACAGCCACCCGGCGGTGATCAACCCCATGGTCAGGGAGACGGTTACATTCCAGCTGTTCCGATTGCGCAGAAACCATTCAATGTTGTCGGATAACACCACATCATGAAAAAAAAGGCTGGTGGCTGTCACCAGCAGGGCGGGCAACAACCAGACAACCGATTTGAACCGACCCACGACAAAGTGACTGAAGATTTGTTTCAAAGAAGTCATAAAACCGGAAAGGTTTGACCAAAATGGTTCCGGCCGGGGTGGCCGGGGAAACCAGAAATTTGAAGGCGGTTTCAGGCAGGTTCAGGGCCTGGGTTAATTTTGGGCCAGGGGAGGCACCCTTTGTTCCAGCCGGGGTGCGGCCGCCTGAGCGGCTATATGCTTGAGCCAATCCCGGCCCGCCTGAACGGCATCCGGTGAAAGCCCCCGCACAATCCGGAGATGGGTGGCGTGGCGGCCCATGGATTGCTCCATCCCCTGAACCAGGACAGCGGGGGGGGGGGTTAAAGCGGTGCCCCCCCCTTGCGGGGTTCCCAGGGTCAGGGCGGTCAGTTCTTCCCGGGCTTGGGGCCAGTGGTCCAGCCAGGCCTTGTGCTGGGCCGCCCTTTTGTCACCGGGGGATTGGCGTTCCAGCTTGTTCAACGACCGCTCCAGCCGGTGGGCCATGCCGTCCAGTTGCAGAAAGCGTTCTTCCAGATTCAGCCGCACCATGGTCAGCCCTTTTTGCACCACCACCGATTTTTCCGGGTCCCCGGCCGCTGTTTTGGACCGGATGTGGCGGTACCATCCTTCCAGGGCGGCAAGCTGGCCCAGACCCAGCAGTTGGCATGTCCAAATCCGTTTTACATCCCCGTACACTTCCGGGTCAAAAGAATCTTCTGCCGGGAGAGATTCCTTCAGCGGGGGATTCAATCCGGGCCGCAGGATTTTGCCAAACCGCCCCCCCGCCGGGGTGATGGCACCGTAAGGGGCTTGCAAAGGCCCCAGCAGGCTGGCGTTGCCCCCCACAAAAATCCGGGGCTGGTCCAAAAACACCCCGCCCGCCACATCGCCAAAAAAGGAATGGGTGGCTTTATCCCCCCGCACGGTAAAGTTAAAATGGATCGTGCCGGAGCCCACCTCGGTGAATTCCCCCAGTCCGGGACCGGTTCCCCCGGCCAGAAACCCGTCGCAAAAGTTGATGTTGCTGCCCAGGGTGACCCAGGGAAACAGGATGGCCATTTTGGTGTCGGTGTGCTGGGCCGAATTGGCATCCTCCTCATACAACGATCCCTTTCGCGCCCGGAACCCGTAACCGGTGGTAAAATCCGGATGGGGGCCGTCCTTGCCCAGAAACACCGCCTGTTGGGCCGATCCGCACCCCAGCACGGTGCCGGGGCCTGCTGTGGCACCCTGCAAAGTGACCGGCCCCAGGGAGCCGATGACCGCCTGAGCACCCACCCAGCTGTTTTCTATCACCGCCGCCCCTCCCGGCCCCAGCCGGGCACCTGCCCCCACCCGGCTTTGGCTCCCGGTGATGCGGCATCCCGGATACAACACCGCCCCCGGTGATATTCCATCGGGGGGGACTTCCCGCCCAACCGCCACCTGTTGAGGGCAGGGGATGATCACCCCCCGTTGGGTGAGTGCTTCCAACTCTGCCGGGGTCAGGTAGGCATGAAGGTCCATGATTTCAGGATGGTCCGTTGTTTGGGGGATATTCCGTATATCCGGGAAATCCATGAAAGGCAGCCAAAGGATACACGGGCGGGGCACCTCCTCAATCCCTCCGCCGGGCCGGGGTCAGTTGGGCCACCACAGGTAATAAAAAGGGGACATGGAGCTTGCCGGGGAGAACAACAGCCCGGCCATGGGGGAGGCCCCGTCACGGCGCATGTAGCGGGTGGAGGTGTCATCTTCCCGGGGTTTGCGTTCCAACGTCACCAGCCGGAATTCGCTCAGCCCGGTCAACCGCCGCACCTCCTGCAAACCATCCTCAAAATAACCCACTTTATCCACCAATCCCAGCCGGAGTGCCTCCCTGGCGGAAAACACCCTGCCATCGGCCAGTTTTTCCACCGGCTGCTTCAACCGGCCTTTTCTGCCATCGGCCACCACCCCCACAAATTGGCGGTACATATCATCCACCAGGGCCTGGATCACCTTTTGGTGTTCCGGTTGAACCGGTTTGGTGGGGGTGTACAAACTTTTAAACGGGCCGGAGGTGACGGAGGTGTCCTTGATTCCGAATTTATCCAAGAGCTGGAAAATGTTGACCGCCGGCACAATCACCCCCACCGACCCAACCACCCCGGTGGGGTGGGCCACGATGGAATCGGAGGCCATGGCCACATAATATCCGCCGGAGGCAGCCATGTCCAGCACCAAGGCCACCACCGGAACCCCGGTTTTGCGTTTGTATTCAGATAGTTCGTGGTAAATTATGTCGCTGGCGGTAACGGTTCCGCCGGGGGAGTTGATTCTAAGCAGCAAAGCAGCGGGCCGGATGTGGTCGGTTTCCAGCCGTTCCAGTTCCATCCGCACCCTTTCCACGGTGGAAGGGGCCACCACCGGGTTCACCAGCCCCTCCCGGCTGGAATCCGATGAGATGACGCCGTCAATGCGCAGCATGTATACCACCGGCTGGCCGGACCCGGCCAGTTCCACATAGCGCAAGGGTTCCTGGCGGTTGAAAGGCACCGAAATGCACCCCCCCAACATCAAAACCGCTCCGGCCAGCAACAATCCCACTGCCCATCTGGTGAAATACGTCATGAGGCCTCTGCATAACACCCGATAATCTCCTGTTTTGATAATAAAGCGGGGGTTTGGGGGCCGCAGGCCTCCAACCAGTTTTTAATACTTGCTGGTGAAAAAGGTCATCAGGTCTGTATTGATTTTCAACCCTTCCATGTGGTCAAAGGCAAACAGAAAGGGCAGTACATAATGGCGCAACTGGGTGAAATACTCATCCGGGTTGCCGATTTCCCGCTGGCGGATTTCCAACAGGTACCCTGATTTGCGGGTGAAGGGCTTGATGTAGGGCATCATTTCCACCATTTTATCAGGGTTTTTGGAAAAATCGGATACCCCCACCCCGAACAACAGGTATTGGTCTTCATCCTTGTCGTTTTGGAACAGGGCATACCGTCTGCCTTTGACCATGCCGAAAGCCTGGATCACCCCCATAATCCAGTTTTTAAACCCCTCTTTGCCCGCCATGGAACAGGATTTCCAAAACGCCTTTTCCTTGTAGCCGCATTCCAGGGTGTCATGGGGAATCAGGTGTTCCGTCATATCCAGGTCGGAAAGTTTGATCTGGGTTTTCAGCAGTTGGGTCATCTGGTGGCGCTGGTGTTCCAAAATAAGGCTTTGCACCTGCTTGGGGTCCAGTTTTTCCACATCCTGTTGAGACAGGTTGCCGAACCGCATCAGCCAGTCTTTTAAAAACTTTTCCTTTAACTCCTCATAAGTTTTAAACAAATCGCCATTGCGGAGGGTGTCTTCCTCCTGCTTCACCTCGTTGATGGTTTTCAGGGGGCTTTTGATCTGCCTGGACAGCCCTTCCAGTCTGGTGGAAAGCTCCCGCATGGATTTTTCCTGGTCGGGAAAAAATATACTCAGGTTTTCCACCTGGGCCTGGGTGTTTTTGATTTTCTTGCCCAACACCTGGCGGTATTCCATTTCTCCCAGCACCCTTTTTTCCCGCTTTACAAAACTGCGCAGGTCTATGGGCTTGCCATCGGACCCTTCCACCTGGGTCAGGGTTTTCAACTGGTTCAGGATCTGGTTTTCATCGGTGGTGGTGGCAAAAATTTTGCTTAACTGGTTGCGCAACCCATCCCCGGCCCCTTTGTATTGGGGTTGAGAGGTGATTTCCCGCAGCACCTGGATGCGCCAATGGACCTCGTTGGAAATCTCCTCGGATTGAAAATTGGATTGAACCTCCAGGATGAATTTTTCGGGGTCAAAGGCCTCTTCCCCGGCTTGAACCGAACGGAAAAAGCTGGCGGCGGTGTTTTTATTTTCAGACATGCAACGATCGCGGGAAAAGGAAGGTGGTGGCGTGCCTCTTTATACCGGCCCGCACAGCCCCCTAAGGTTGCCAGCTATACCTGGGATAAACGGCTTTAAACGTAGTTCACCCTACCCATATGAAAGGCAAAAATCAAAGGTTGTCTTGAACCCCCGGATGGGGGAGGACGCAAGGGGGATTTGGTTGGAAAAATATGAAATTGCTGACGGGTGGGGAGCGGGGGGGGGGGCTGAGGTT